>DNSH01000114.1 GCA_003499715.1 Candidatus Mesolinea sp.
GGGAGCAATTAACCTTGAAAGCGGAAAAACTTACCGCCTCAGACTCGAATATTCCTATCAGACGGAAGATGGTTTTGCATTCCTACAGCTTTGGCATAAACCACCCTACGTTCCAGAAGATGGGCACGCACGTGCCGTTGCTGCTGCTGCAAACTCGGATTTAGCCATCGTTATTGTGGGCAGTCCGGATGCTTATGAAACCGAAGGGCTAGATCGACCTTCCATGCGCCTGACAGGCCATCAAGATGAGCTTGTCGCTGAGGTGGCGCAAGCTAATCGTAATACAGTCGTGGTGGTCAACGCGGGGACGCCAGTGGAGATGCCCTGGGTTAACCAAGTGCCTGCGATTCTATGGGCATACTTCCCTGGTCAGGAAGGCGGCAATGCCTTAGCGGATATTCTCACTGGGGCAGTCAATCCCTCAGGTAAGCTGCCTCTCACACTGCCGGCGCGAATAGAGGACAACCCCACCTTTATAAACTACCCTGGAGACCACTCCATCCTCTATGGCGAGGATATCTTTATTGGCTATCGCTACTACGACGCGCGTAAGATTGAGCCGCTATTTCCGTTTGGGCATGGGCTTTCCTACACACAGTTTACTTATAGCGAGCTCAGCTGCCCGTCCAGCTTCCAACCAGGTGATGCAGTCGAAATCAGTTTTACAATCCGGAATGACGGCGATCGCAGTGGAAGCGAAGTAGCACAAGTCTATCTGCACGACGTGCAATCGCGAGTGCCACGTCCGCCGCGTGAATTGAAGGGCTTCAAGCGCGTCTTTCTGGATCCAGGAGCAGAAGTCCGCTTAACCGTGAAGTTGGACGAGCGCGCTTTTAGCTTTTATGACCAAGATCTGCACCAATGGATTGCTGAGCCGGGATATTTTGAAATCCAGGTGGGGAACTCATCCCGCGATATCCGCCTAAAGGGAAGCATCAAGCTAGAAGCGTGATTTGGTTATTTACGAGTGAGCAATAGGTATTGAAGCTGAGCTCGGGTCAGACTTCTTCTTTAGAGCGAATGAAGATAACTGACTTACCGCTCGGCTTCTTTAATTCAAAGAATGGCTTTTTGGCGCGCACAAGCTGGGCTAACTGTTTGGCGCCATAGCTGCGCGGGTCAAAGCCAGGATCGATACGCCGCAGTGCGGTGCCCACCTCTGAAAGGCTTGCCCAGCCTTCATCATCTGTACCCACCATATCTATAGCTTGATTAATGTTATTGATTAACTCTAACTCTGCAGGGGTAAGCTTCTCCAAAGTCTGCTGCTTTTGAGCCGCTTTACGCCTTTGCATTTCGCGTTCTTCAAGGTTCTCCGTATAAATAAACACATCGCAAGCCGAAACGAACGCCCGTGGCGTGGATTGCTTCCCAATCCCGATGACCAGCTTGCCGCTTTCGCGAATGCGTGTGGCGAGGCGCGTGTAATCGCTATCGCTGGAGACCAAGCAAAACGCATCCACCTGCTCCTTATGCAGGATGTCCATGGCGTCAATGATCATGGCTGAGTCGGTAGAGTTCTTGCCTACACTATAACGGAATTGTTGGATGGGCTGGAAGGCATAGGAATTGAGAATGTCCTTCCAGGATTTCATATTAGAAGTAGTCCAATCGCCATAGATACGGCGAATAGTGGCATTGCCAAAACGACCAGCTTCCACCACAATTTGCTCAATTAAGCTGGATTGGGCGTTATCTCCGTCGATTAAAATTGCAACACGTTTTTCCGTGTTTCCGTTATGATTATTTTCAGATGTCATGCTTTAATTATAATCGCTTTAATTAAAACCTGATGTTTAGACCAGCCGGTTCCATATTAATTCCCCCATTTCAGCTGATCCTGCTCGTCCTAATTAATCGAGCGGTCTAATCAGTATTGATCGACCAGCCCATGCCGGCGGTAATAATCTTGGTGATACTCTTCAGCTGGGTAAAATTCCTCAAGCGGAACAACACGCGTTACGATGGGCTTATCGTATATACCCGAGACTTGTAAGAAAGCAATCACCTGCTCGGCAATATGCTTCTCCTCTTCGGTGAGGTAAAAGATGCAAGAGCGGTATTGTGTGCCAAAGGTAATCCCTTGCGCACAGCAAGTGGTAGGATCATGGAAACTAAAGAAAGCCTCTAGCAACTGTTCGTAGCTAAGCTGCTGGCTTTCATAAACAACCAGTACGGTTTCAGCGTGCCCTGTGGTATCTCGGCAAACATCCACATAGGTTGGCTTTTTAGTAATGCCGCCAGCATAACCCACCTCAGTTTCAATGACACCAGGTAAAGTTTGCAGCTTTGCTTCTAATCCCCAAAAACAGCCCCCCGCTAGATATGCTTTTTTCTCCATGAACGATTCCTCAATAATGAATTTCCTAGGATAATTCCCAATACTTCTATTTCAGAGAGCACCATTAATCTGGCTTTTCAACCTCAGTATGAAAAAATATAACACGGTTATCACTCGACGAATTGAAAATTGATGGCTAGTAAAAAGTTGTTAACATAAAAAGCTACCCTTACAAGGGGTAGCTTTCATCTTTATATAGTGACGGGGTAATCGTTTAGTTCAAACCGCCACCGTGTGCAGCCCAAACAGCTAACCCAATGATGCCAGCATTATC
>DNSH01000039.1:0-5666 GCA_003499715.1 Candidatus Mesolinea sp.
CCACCAGAATAAATCCCCCAGTGCTTATGGTAAGAACCGTCGGCTTTGATGGAGCTGGAGATAAAACCCGGCTTATCAGCCGCTGTTACGACTGCCGCCCCAGCTCCATCGCCGTAAAAGAAGGAGGTAAGATCATGTTGAGGATCAGCCAATTTGTGCATCATATAAGCACCAATGACCAGAATGTATTTGATATTGGGATTGGTGGTGATAATGCCTGCTGCCTGGGTCAGGCCAGTTGGGAAAGAGGCGCAAGCACAACCAACATCCCAGGTGCCAGCATTCACACAGCCGAGTTTATATTGCACGACCACCGAAGTCGCCGGCGTAATGTAGTCGGGGCTGTCAGTGCCTAAGATAATCAGATCCACTTGCTCCGGGGTGATCCCCGCGTCGGCAAGCGCCTGTTTGCCGGCTTCGACTGCCAAGTCCGAAGTCGCCCAATCGTCAGGGGCATAGAAACGCCGGGTAATGCCGGTGCTAGCTTCAAACTTGCCAACCACTTCTGCGAGCTTGGGACTTACTGCATTCATCCATTCGGCAAAAGTAGCATTGCTGATTTCGTTTTCCGGGACGTACATTCCGGTGCCGATTATCGTTGCGTATCGAGACATATCATTCACCTCTCAAGGTAAGATTTTTTGACTAGGGGATCACTCCACCATCAACACTGATTGCCGCCCCATGAATGTATGAGGCTTCATCGCTGGCTAACCATGCATAAACATTGGCGATCTCTTCAGGTTTTCCAAGCCGCCCCAAGGGAGTTTTAGCAGCCATCGCGGCGAGAACATTTTCGGGCATCTTCAAAACCATTTCGGTTAGGATGAAACCAGGGCAGACTGCATTCACACGGATTTGGTACTTCCCCAGCTCGCGTGCCCAGGTTTTGGTCATACCGATGACACCAAATTTGGTCGCAGCATAGTTGGTTTGCCCAAAATTTCCATACAAGCCCACGACGGAAGATGCATTGAGAACAACACCACCACCGTTTTTAATCATGTAAGGAACAACGGCTTGAGTACAATTGAAAACACCCTTGAGATTGACAGCGACAACCAGGTCAAAAGCTTCTTCGCTCATTTGACCGACCATCTGGCCATCCTTGAATTTGACAAATTGCGCATCCCGGGTAATGCCGGCATTGTTGACCAAAACATCAATATGGCCAAACTGAGCTACAACATCATCGATCCACGTTTGAACTGCTTGCCTATTTGTGACGTCCACTTTATCGAAGCGAATTGCTCCCCCGGTTTCTTCAACGAACGCGTTTCCTGCTTGTTCATTGACATCACAGATAATGACCTTTGCGCCTTCCTGGATAAACTTTAATGCCGTGGCTTTTCCAATCCCGGCAGCTCCCCCCGTGATAATTGCAACTTTATCTGTTAAAAGCATGCTCTCTCCTTTATAAAACTTGTACTGTTAACTTACTGGTAATCAATTTTTAACACATGGGGATTACAAGGGGGTTACAAATTGGTAACAAAATCATGAGTACGCATGAATTTTCCAAATTAAAGTTAGAGCCCGTCACACGGGCGGGCTCTTGATTAGGTGGTGAACTAATCTTATCTGCTGATTATTGGCAGATAGAAATTTTTGATGATCGTCAGGTCTACAACGGCGGTTGCCGCTTCTTCGACCGTGCCAAGTCGATCGGTGCTATGGAAGGCTACGTTGGTCAATGGACCGGTCATAGCGTCTTCATTTACCACTGCCTGGAAGGTTATGGTATGTGTAGGCGGCACGAGCACATAGTCGAAGCAGATGGCGGAGCCGTTTTCAATGGCAAGATCCGGATCGTTGTAACTCACCAGCGTACCCACGGTACCATCGGCATTTTCTACACCAATCGTAGCAGATGCGCTGCTAAGGAAATCGGGGTGAATGTTATCGAAGGCGAAGATGATCTCATACATACCTGGGGCGTCATCTGGCTGTAAGAAGTAGCCAATTTCAACATCCATGGTCACTGCCGGGTTGCCACCATAGCGATAAACATCATCATATTCGATGGTGGCAAAGGATGCGCTATCACCAACCAGAGTAACACCCTTATTCGTGGCAGCGTCATATTGCACCACAAGATCATCCCAGAAGGCGGCTAAGACGTTATTCGGATCATCTGGATCAGGGATTTCCTGATTGACGAAATCAACATCATTGAAGGCGAAGCCAGCATAGCCATCATCAGTAAAGTGCATGCCGGTATAGTCGATGCCGTAATAGTTGAAGGCTGGATAGTTGCTGAAGGTCGAGTACCAGAAACTATCCCCATAAATTGAAGCATTTGTGGAGAAACCATAGCTGGTTGTCTTCCAGTCTAAATAGGCATTTGGGTTTCCATCCGGCATAATTTCCAACGTGCAGGCCGGATCGTCAGCGCTGGTTGTCCAATCATAGGCGTAATGGGCGGGCTCAATGGTGCCCGTCCAGGTAATCGCATTGGTCGCAGGATCGTAGACCGCACCGCCTGTTGCCGAATCAGGCACATAGGTCACACCCTCAGGCAGTACATCATTAATCGCATATTCAGTTGGACCCGTGGCGAAATTCGTGATCTCAATGGTATAGGTGATCACATCGCCAATCGTAGCAGAGGTGACATCAGCTGTCTTGACCACATCATCTACACCACGCCGGACGTCCAGTTGTGTAAGGCCAACTGAAGTTTCGTAGTCAGCATCGGCATACACGTCGATCAAGCCATACAGGCGGTCGCCTGCTTCGGTGTCAATGTCGTGCCAGAGGATATCGAGTGTGAAAGGCTCGCCAGCTGGGTTAGTTTCCGGTCCGAGCACAGTCATGGTAGCTGGGTCAGCTGGTTCATAAGGCACTTTACCGATAGAGAGGGTAATGTCATCCAGCGGCGCACCGGAGCCTTGCCAGTTTTGCACCAGGATCCACACATCCCAGAATTCAACAGGGAAACCCCATTCGCTCAGGTACTCATAAGCTGTCGCGGTGGCACTGTTTTGATATTCCTCATCTGCTGAAGGAAGGCCATCGCCATTGATATCAAAGCCCCAGAAGAGGTCTAGGTCGACCGCCGTGGTGGCGGTAATTTCAGCTACCAACCGGGCAGCACCGGCATCCATCGGGACAACGGTATACCATACCTGGCTCAAGTTATCGTAAGGGGAGCCATTGGTCGGGTCTTGTGCCAATTGGATCTGATTCAGGTCACCCTTCACGAAGCCGTAGGTATCCACGGTCAACTCGGTAATTTCAACAGCTTGCAGGTCCACAAGCGTGCCGCTATCCGCATCACGATGCGACTCAAATTTAGCCAGATCAGGCAAGTTGCCCGTGGTTGGTAACACCGCTACAGGAATAGCCACATCGGAGATGGGTTTGCCGGCTGCCACGTTGTATGCTGTCACATCGTCAATCCACCAACCATCAGCACAATTGCCAGTGTACTTAAAGGCAACATAAATGCTCTGTCCAGCGTATGTGCTCAAGTCCACCAAAGTTGGTGTTGCCGTCCAGGCGTCTTCAGGTGGTGCAGAGAGCGCTGCCAGTTCGACAAAATCACCATCGGTAGGAACAGCACTTCCCGTAGAAACCATTAGCCCATGATATTCAACATCACTTGTCCAATTACCATTTTCGAAGAAACTAAACGTGGTAAATCCGGCTGAAGGGATGGCAATCTGTGGCGTGACCAGCCAACCTTCCTGTTCGCCTAAACAGCTGAAATTGTGCAAGGCTGAAGCAGGAGTGCTATAAAACCGACCCGTATCACGAACCCAAGTGGCGCCACCACCATCTACGTTGTAAACATTCCAACCTGTCGGCGGGAAAGTATAATCAGTAAAGTCTTGCTGGAGGAGTATAACGGGATCTCCGCCCGGATGCGCACTCTCAGTATTGAATTCAACCTTCCCGAACAGCCATTCATCCGTGGGCGCAGCAGTCACATCAGCAGTAATGGTAATTTCTTGTGTAGCTCCTGGGGCAATGGTGAATGTGGCTGGATCGACGGTGATCCATTCGGGGGCGCTCACCGTGTAGGTTGCCGAAAGACCTGCAACACTGGTAAAGGTGCGCGTCCAAGAGCACTCGCCCACACACTGACTGTGATACAAACTAGGTAGATTGAGCGAGCGCGGATCACCACCCAGGGCGGGATCAGCGGCTTCATAGTTTTCAATGGTTTCATCCATCACTAAGCCAGCCAGGCCGGCCAGTTCAAGTTGGATGCGGCCGGCACCAATATCAAAGGGGTCGGCTGGGGTTGTTTTGTCTTCTTTAACCAAGCCATCATAGCCAGTCAGCATCAAAGCGGATTTGATTTCTGCTGGTGTCCAATCGGGATGCAAGGCTTTGAGTAAGGCTGCAGCGCCGGCATCATGCGGGCTAGACATGGACGTGCCTTGATAGAGGTCATATTCTGCATCAGGGCTAGGGGCAATGGTGCCATCCGCAACCGCGGCCAAGATTTCCAAGCCAGGCGCGCTGACATCTGGTTTGAGCACGTCAAAGGTGGTATTGGGTCCGCGGGAACTGAAATCAGCCATGATATCGCCAAAGGCATCATCAACGTAACGGCCGTAGGCTGAAATGCTCACCGTTTCATCCGCCGTTGCAGCCACCCAAGCAGCAATGGCATCACCGACTGCGCCAGGAATGTCTAGCATGACATTCGGAATAGAACTGCCAGAGACGCTCATAGCGCCTGGGGCACGATCATCGGTATAAATCAGCACACCGATTGCGCCTGCAGCTTCAGCATTCAACACTTTTACTGAGAAGGTACATGTGCCCCGCTTAATCAAAGCAATGCTGCCAGTAAAGAAGCCCGCTGGGAATGTATTGCAACCTAAATCATTGCCAGGGTCTTCGCCAGAATAAATAACCGGTTTATCTACTAAATCTTCAGTGAAGGGAATTTCACCAGCCAAGGTCGTAATGCCTTGATAAGACTCATTGGAAAAGTCGACAATGCTAGTGAACTTGCGGTTATGCGATGAAGCAGCTGTGCTGAGCACCCAAGGCGAGCGATGCGCTACTGTTGCTTCGGTTGGTCCACTATTCCCAGCGGAAGTTGAAACGACAATTCCCGCAGCTGTGGCTTCCAAGAAAGCTAATTCTACACCATCGTTATACGGATCTTCGCCGCCAGAAATGGAATAGTTGATCACATCCACGCCATCCTCGATGGCTTGCTGTACGGCGGCAATGGAATCATTACCGGCACATTGACCGCCGGATGGTGTTGGGTAGCACACATCGTAAGAAATGATTTGCGCATGCGGTGCCATTCCAGAGATGGTAACAGGAGTGCCATAGAATTCCAGGTCAACCGTATTTCCCGCGACGGTGCTGGCGGTGTGCGAGCCGTGACCATCGCTATCTTCCGGGGTGACAAAGTCAGAGGGGTTATCTTTTGTATAGCTATAGGCACCGACGACTTTATCATTGCAGGCTTCAGCATAGAGTGGATCGCCATCGGGAGCACATACGCCTAAATAATCACCCTCCCATTCATAGACATAACCATCTTCAGGAGTATCACTAAATGAAGGGTGATCGAAGTTGATGCCGGAATCAAGAATACCCGCTAGGACGCCTTCGCCTTTTGTACCCATATCATCCGGCACTGCCATACCATCCCAGATATCCGGAGCCCCTAACCAAGCTGGGCCGGCATC
>DNSH01000039.1:5787-23548 GCA_003499715.1 Candidatus Mesolinea sp.
AGCGTGTGAATAGTATCCTTGAGGACCTTTTTGATGCCTGGTACACCGCGCAAGGCTTCTGCTTCCTCAGGAGTGAGATCAACAGAAACGCCATTGAGGATGACATCATAAATATAGTGCACTTCAATGGCGCGTCCGAGAGTTTTCTCGGCTTGAGCAAGGATAGAATTCCGTTTATCAGCCAGACTTGCTAAGTAGTTCTGGCTCTCGATACTGTAAATTGCCGAGCCCTTCACTCCACCACTGGCTTTTACCAATGAATCGCCCTCAAACAGGACAATATATCCGAGCGTGCCGTCTTTGTTGACGACGTACTGTTCGAGGCTGGTTGGCTCCTCATCTGTGTATTTATCAGATGAGGTTGAACCCGTGGGGACGAGATCATTCCGAGGGGGCAGACTGCCATGGGCCTCAACAGGCGTGGGCGTTATAGCCGCGCTAACTGGAGAGACAATCATGGCAAGAGCTATAAAAATAGCTAATATTTTGATTGTTCTAGATTTCATAAGTATTCCTCCAAAATTGTGAATGTGTGATGCAAAATGGATAAGTTGCACGAGATATGGCTTGACACAGCCAATCCTTATGCTGGGCAAAAATTTTTCGTTTTTCTATAATTAGCATCCTCCTTTTCTTGATGAGAAATAATTAACGATGCTGCTTGTTAAGAGAGTCTACATAGGAAATATTCTGCTTAGCTAATAGTATACCCTAATGTCGTAAATTTTGGATATATCTTTATCATATCGTTCATTTTTTTATTTTGCTTGATTGCTGATCAAATCTGCCTGGCAGCCCAAGAAGTTTTTGCCAGGCAGATGATATTTTTTTACGCCTATATTTTGCCAAAAACAGTTTTTCTACATTCAATAAGAGCTGTTCGAGTGAGAAATATCAATTCCACGAACGCACATGAAGCGGGGCAATAGGATCGCACTGGGGTTGCGCTTCCCGTAGCTGCTCGAGGTGTTATGTACGGTTTGCTCCTGGGCTAGCCATTCTACGTTTTCGCCAAAGAGGTCTTCAAAAGTCTGTGTGATACGCACATTATAGGGCACCTGTATGCTGCCATCCTTCTTGAGCAATAAATTACCAAAACGTGAACTTCCTGTAATCATTCCCTTCGAGGGATTGACGATATTCATATAGTGTAGGTAAGGAATATAAAGGATATCCTCATCACGCGGCATGGCTAGGAGCTCTTCCAGCCCAGGCAGGGAGTATTCACCCCCAGCCATAGCCAGATTGAGATGGTCAACTGTATGCCCTGTGGGCGTGGCGCCAAACTCATCCGCATCATCTTGCTCCCAATAGAAAGCTTTGAAAATGCCATCTTCAAATAAGGGGAATGCCTTGCGCGGGATACCCATTAGGTCATAACTAAGGGGAAAGGTCTCACGCCGCTCGGGATTATCAATCAGGGTAAATAATGAGGAAAAAACGCGTTGACCCAACTTTTCCTCATTCAGGAAGGAATACCCCCGCTTCATATTGCCGCCATTGGGTCCAACCATCGCTAAGAAGTCAAGAAGATCCCCCAGCGCTGCTGAGCCAAAAACCACGGTGTATTTACCTAAAGGCAGCTGCAACGCCTGGTCATGTTGGTAATGGTCCAGCATGAGGGCTAGATCATTGTGCAATTGGTCCGGTGATAAGTCTGTTTTCGCTTGTGCTGATTGCTGCGCATTCACTTCCCACTTGAGTTGTTGGTGCGCCAACACCACTTCAATTTGCGCATCGGTGCAGGCAAAATATTGGGTGTGTTCACTGGTGGTGCTGATTTGTGCCGTGGTAGTAATCCCATTCGAAAAGATGCCTGAGAGCTTGACTTCGTCGCTTTCCAGCCCTTGGGCTACTTGGTTGAAATATGCCAAGCGGTCTGCATTCGTCAGGCTTGCTAGGAAGGGGTCAAACGCCTGCATATCAATCACATCGCGCTCATAGTATGGAAGCGTGGGAGTATAGGAAAGGGGCTGGGCGTGCTTTACTATCTCCGCAGCGATGTCGATACCCTTCTTGATTGGTTCCAACTTTTCCGGGTCAGCGATCATGGAATAAGTGGCGCGTTTTTTATCCTCATAAACAGTGATTTCCAGCCGGATAAGGTGCTCATTTGTATTGAGGGAGATAGCCGAATTGGCAAAGCGCATCAGGTAGCTATCTTCCTCATGGTAAAAGATCGCAGCCTGCAATCCTTTTTGCAAAGCGTAAGCACGTAATTCTTTTAGTAAGCTAATTACATTTTTCTCCATGGCTACTCTCCTACAGTCACATCATCAAAGCGGCAAACTGGCACGCCATGCCCCAATTGCATGATTTGGTTTGGCTGTCCTTTGCCACAGTTGTTTACATATTCCACTTGCCACGTGCGTTCATCGCCCACAGCGGTGAGCGAATTATAGAACTTGAGTGTTTCACCTTTATATGTGGTGTTTTTGAGCACACCTTTTACCTCACCATCTTCCACCAACCAGCCGATTTCGGTGGCAAAATGAAATTGCTCGCGGTTAGAGCCGATTGACCAGCTCTTATCCCCATCCAGGATCACACCGCGCTCAGTATTTTTCACGATGTCGTCTAAGTCTCCATCTGCGCCTGGGTCAATATTAATATTCGTCATGCGCTCGATAGGCACACGATAGAATGAGGTTGCTCGGTTAGCCCCTGAGCTTCCTTCGAAAATCTGGCGGCGTGCTTTGGCATTGGCTTCTTCGACCATCTGCCTGCCGGTAATCGCGCCCACAAGGATGCCCTTATCAATAAGTAGATTGTTTTGCGCCGGGACGCCGTCATCATCGTAACCGAAGCTACCCGGCGAGTTTTCCAACGTAGCATCTGCCCGCACGGTCAACTTAGGCGTGCCATAGCGCAGCTTGCCAAAATCCTCCAAACGTACAAATGACCCGCCGGCAAATGCCAGCTCATACCCCAAGATACGGTCCAGCTCCAAGGCATGCCCAATGGTTTCATGCGTTTGCAAGAACATAATGCCGGGCAGTAAGATCACCGAACGCCGATCTTTAGGGCAGTCTTCCGCCACCAGGAGCTCGTTAAGCTCGCGCGTGATGCGCTCAGCCTGGGCAGTAAAGAACTCAGTATCGAGCGTTTCCCATCCGCGTGTTTTGCCTAGCCTACCCGCCCCAAATTTACGCCTCTGCATACCGCCATCTTTATCCACCCCCATCACCATAAGCATGGGAAAGACATCGATTATCGTTTTCTCGATTTGACTGCCTTCCGAATCAAGGAAAATTATTTTCTTTTTGACGAATTCCACTGCAGTGATGCGTTGTATCACACCGGGCTGATTGAGCGCCGCGTCCATCTGTTGCAGAAAAGCAACTTTATCAGCCATTGGCACGGCAAATGGATCAATGGCATTAGGGCTAGAAAAAGAGGCTTGTAAGGCGTCTTTCTCAGCCAGACGTACCGGGAAGGTTACTCTTTCGGCAGCTACACGTGCGTTATCGTATGCTTTATCAAAGATATCCCCGAGGTTGCCTATGCTGGAAGAGGCGGAGAAACCCCAAGCACCTCGGTAGAGCACACGCACACCTACTCCACTTTCAGAGGATGCATTGAGTGCTTTAAGGTTTCCATTCCACATGACTAAAGAGTTGGATTCTTCAAAAGGATACCAACGTGCATCTACATAAGTAGCGCCTTTAGCCATGGTCTGATCGATAAATTGTTTGAGTTCTCGTTCCATAGTGTTCTCCTTTGGATTGTTCGATTGCCTTCCCCATTATAATGAAAGAAAAAGCAAAAACTGAGATTTGGTGTAATAACTCGATTTTTGCGCTGTGAGAGAAGCAGTTGAGCCTCTCAATCATATTAGAGACAGAAAAGCAGAGGTAGAGATGTTTGCTGATCCTAAAGGTCCGATTACCCACTTTGAATGGGCAACTTTTACCGTCAACGGGCAAGTACACAGCCCAGAGGCGGGCGTGGGCAAGGATATTTTCCTTTCTCCAGAAGGTATAAGCGCTTGGTACGAGCGCAAGGGACATAAGCTCAAACGCAGCATGGTTAAGCGAGCACTCGCGCTCAAGCCAGAAGTGCTGGTTATTGGTAATGGCGTCGAGGGCGCGCTTGAAATCGGCAAGAAAGCTCGGAAAGAGATAGAAAACGCTGGTGTGAAACTCGTAGTATTGCGTACGCCAGAGGCTTGCCGAGTATACAACCAATTATACCGTCTGGGTAAGCGCGTAATCCTCTTGGCGCATGGAACATGTTAATCTGCTGGGTTGTTCCGGCCAGTGGGATAACGCCCCTACCAAGGCTTAGGTGGATATGGAACTAATTCATAACTTCATTCGTTAAGTATGATATACCTACACTCATAAGAAAAGGATGCCATGGCCGAAACTGAACTGGAAAATAAAACACGCCCATTTCACTTTTTACGCTGGAACTGGTTACTCGGGATATTAATTCACCCGCGTAGGACTATTAATGAAATCTTAGCTGAAGAAAAAGCGAATTGGCAGACGCCATTGTTGGTCTTGACCGTCTTAGTCATTTTAGCGGTTGTCGTGGAAGCACCTATCCAGCGGATTGTTATTCAATCTGGTGCAGAAATCCCTGAGAACTTCCAGTATTGGTCAACAGAAGAGCAAAATGCCTTTATGCAATCCCAAGCCATGCAGACTTCACCGCTTTTTCTGTACGTTTTTCCAATCCTGACCCGTATAGCGGGCTTCTGGTTGATTTGGTTTCTCCTGAGCAGCATTCTACATCTCTCCATCACACTTTTTGGAAGCCGCAGCAGCCGCCAGCAAGTCAGTAATCTGGCGGCTTGGACGATGACGCCCCTTGCCTTACGCTTGCTGGTAGAGATTATAGCGGTACTAACCACTCACCGCCTCATCGAAAATCGCGGTCTATCTTCATTAATTGCAGCTGATGCTGAAGGCTTCAGTGTTTTTCTGCGCGGCATACTGGCGAATATCGACCTGTATTATGCCTGGCATGTAATTCTGCTATTGGCAGGCGCTGTGCCGCTCTCTGGTCTTTCGAAATCTAAGGCTAACCAAGCCACTCTGATTGCAGCCATTACCATGTTGCTGTTGATGGCTGTGCCTGCTTTACTTTCTTCAGTATTAAGCAGCCTCTCGACCTCAAGCGGCTTTTACTTTTTCTAACATGGACTTGAAAATGGAAAATGGATTTATCCAGACAGACGATTTAAAGAAGTATTATCGTATGAACACCGTTGGCGTGAAAGCACTCGATGGAATTACTATTGATATCCCGAGGGGGGCTTTTGCTGTCATCATGGGCCCTTCTGGCTCTGGCAAAAGCACATTGCTCAATTTGATTGGCGGTTTGGATTGGCCCACCTCCGGTTCGATTTTTGTGGATGGCGAGGAAATAGAAGCTCTTGATGAAACAGAACTTGCTGCTTATCGGCGCAATAAAGTAGGTTTCGTTTTCCAATCGTTCAATCTCATTTCTTCGATGAGCGCAGAGGAAAACGTAGGGTTCCCGCTACGCTTTGCCGGAGTGCAGGCTGCACAGCGCAAACAGCGCGCCCGCGAAAAGTTAGAAGAAGTCGGGCTCGCCGATCGCATGACGCATAAGCCTACGGAGCTTTCCGGCGGGGAACAACAACGCGTAGCGATCGCGCGTGCACTCATCAATAACCCGGTGCTTATCCTCGCCGATGAGCCTACAGGCAATCTGGATACAACCAGCGGGCTTTCCGTGATGCACACTTTGGCTGATTTACAGAAAAGCGGTAAGACCATCGTAGTAGCTACGCATGATCCCCGTATGCTTTCTTTTGCCACACAGACGATTTACCTCTTGGATGGAAAGGAAGTCAGTGAGGAAATATATCATCAAACTATTGAACAACTTTCTTGGGAAGGCACAAATTAAAATGAAAAAATCTACAACAAATATTCTGCTTATATCTTTAATCATTGTAGTGCTGGGAGCTTTTAGCCTCAACTCATCAGCCTCAGCGCAAACTCCAAACGACACATCCACGCCCGAGCCGAACCTGACACAACCCTTGCTGTATATTGAGTCATATTCGCCCGGCGCTAACGATGGCGTTTCGCCTTGGGCGCCTTTCAATTTCACTTTTGTCTTGGCTAACAATAGCGATTCCGTTGCGCGTAATGTGGTGATGACTTTCACCAGTGAGGATTTCATCCCTCTCGATGGCGGTGTTTTTACGCTTAACAATATTGCCAAAGGAGACCGACCAGGAGCAACCTTGCGATTCCGCGTCAGCGATTACAGCACTTGGAAATATTCTGGGGTGATCAATGCCAATGTCGCTTATACTGATGAAGCCGGCACGCCTTACACCACCAGCTTTATTTTCTATATTGCCATTGCACAGTCTGCCAGTGGCAGCGCCACACAGACGCCCACGCCTGTTTCGGAAAACAAGCCCCAGCTCGTTATATCTAAGTATAGCACAGATCTCGACCCGCTGCAGCCTGGGAGTGCCTTTAAATTGAACCTTACCATCGGTAACGTAGGCACTGCCAACGCAAAAAATGTTTCATTAGTCTATGGCGGCGGGTCTGGGCAGCTGCCTAACGAGCAGGGCACTCCGCAAGCCGGCGTTTCAGGATCCACAGCCGACTTTGCCAACTTTGCCCCAGTGGGCAGCTCAAACATAGTCCTGCTAGGTGACCTGGCGATGGGTGCTCAGATTGAGACCGAGCAGGAGTTTGTGGTGAACGTAAGCACAGTACCCGGTGCATATCCTCTAAAGATCTCGCTGGTTTCCTACACAGAAAATGGCTTGCGCGTCATCGACGACCAAGCCATCACGTTGCTCGTCTACTCGCTACCACAGCTGGAAATCAGTTTTTACCGCGACCCAGGCATGTTCTTCAACGGAACACCTACAACCCTGCCTCTCCAGATCACCAACCTTTCCCGTAAGTCGACTGTCTTAGGCAATATGACCGTGACCACTGATTCTGGAGATATTATGAATGGTACATCGTTAGTCGGCAACCTAGACCCAGGCGGCTACTTCACACTCGATGCGATGTATACCCCTTTTATGGAAGGCAAAGCCAAGATTAATATCACAATCAACTACACCGATGATTTCAACCAATTGCGCACGTATGAATCCAGTATGGAAATCGAAGTGCAGCCAGCGATGGTGATGCCAGAAGAGCCTACCCAAACTAATCCTGAGATGCCCACTGAATCGGAAGAACCTACTGGTTTTTTTGCCAAAATTTGGAATGCCATTAAAGGCTTTTTAGGGATCGGCACCAGCAGCGAACCTGTTCCTCCAAGTGTTCCTTCTGGCGGCGAGGAAACGTTTCCATCCGGTGAAATTATCGTCCCAAGGAAATAGAAGGCTGAAGAATATCTTTAGCGAGAGCGAATCTAAAGGATAAGTTATGCGGTTTTCGGATTTAATTAGTTTGATTGTGGCTAACCTCAGCCGGCGCAAAGGGCGGGTGTTGCTCACTGCAATTGGTGTAATGATTGGCACAGCCGCTGTCGTAACCCTAGTTTCTTTAGGTGCTGGTTTACAAAAAGCTGCCACTGAATCTCTTTGGGGAATTAGTGACCTTTCAAGCATCATGGTATATCCAACCTATGGCGGAGAAATGGGTGGAATGGTTATGATAGGCGGATCTCAGCAAGAACAACAAGATGCTGTTTTGCTAACGCCTTCAAAGATTTCAGAAATTGAAGCCCTCCCCGGTGTGGAACAGGTAATTATCCAAGATTACCTTAGTGTCGGAACGGAAATCAAATTAGATAAACTATCCTCTTGGGGGAATATTCAAGGCGTAAGTGTGTCCGATCTTAAGGATATGAACTTGGAAGCATCTCAGGGAACCACAGAACTTGGCATGGGGAAAATCATTGTTGGCGCTTATGTTAATCGCAATTTCTATGACCCTAATCAACGCTACGATGAAGGGCCTATTGATCCGCCTGATTTGATGGGTAAGATTCTTAATGTCACACTCATCAAGTGGAGTGAGGAAGGGGGGGAAACTAGGCGTACCTATCGCATGGAAGTAGCTGGCATCTTGCAAGAAACCCGCGGAGAAGCTGATTACAGCATGTACATGACTTTGGACGAAATTACGCGTTGGAATGAATGGGGGCGAGGGCAGCGGATAAATCGCGAAAAGGAAGGCTACAATCAAGTTATCGTGAAGGCGGAAAGCCCCCAGATTGTATTAGATGTTGCTGATCAAATTACCGGTTTAGGGCTGCAGGCTTATACACCCCAATCAATGGTGCAAGGGATCAACAGCTTTTTCACCACCATGCAAGTTATATTTGGCGGCATCGGCGCAATCTCACTGCTCGTGGCTGCCATCGGCATCGCTAATACCATGACTATGTCCATACTCGAACGTACGCGCGAAATTGGAATCATGAAGGCGATCGGCGCAACCAACAATAACATTTTGGCAATTTTCCTCGGAGAAGCGAGCGGAATTGGTTTTGTTGGGGGTGTGGGTGGCTCCATCTTAGGATGGGGGGCCAGCAAGCTGATCAATATTTTTTCCGCCTCGTATTTAGCCAGTCAAGCCTCTGCTCAAGGCTATATGGGAAATACCATGCTCGCGACAGTTACGCCCTTCTGGCTGCCCATTTTCGCGATCGTCTTTGCGACCATTGTTGGTTTAATATCGGGTTTATACCCTTCACTCAATGCTGCCACCCTCGTGCCGGTTTCGGCGCTAAAGTACGAATGAGCGTTTAGAGCACTACTTAACAGTCCCAAAAATAAAATGAGATTGATCATATTTGTATCAATCTCATTTTTAGATTAAGTTTTTGCCGAAGAGTAGTTTACCCTTTCACCGCACCTCTGGTGAGCCCGCCGACGATTTGATCTTGCAATACAAAGTAAAGCAGCATGATTGGCAGTGCTCCAATCAGAGCCCCAGCAGCAAACACGCCCCATTTCTTATCAAATTGGCCCGCTGTGAAGAGCTGCAACCCAACCATGAGGGTATATTTGCTGGATTCATTCAATAACACACGAGCCAACAAGAAGTCTCCATAGGTGCCAATAAAGCTCAGAATTCCAATGGTCACGAGGATCGGGCGCATCAAGGGTAAGATTAACTTAGTAAAGACTTGCCAGTCATTAGCGCCATCCACATGGGCAGATTCGTCTATATCCCGAGGGATGGTATCCATGTAACCCTTCACCAGCCAGATGTTCATGCCCATCGAGCCGCCCAAGTAAACCATGATCAAACCAGCGTGGGTGTTGAGACCCAAAGCCGGAACGATATTCCCAATATTAGAAACAAGGGCAAAGGTTGCAACTAAAGCAAGCAAATTAGGGAAAACCTGGATGAGCAATATACCCTTGAGAATTTCCACTCGACCCTTGAAGCGCAGCCGCGAAAACGCATAAGCTGCCATTGTGGTAAGCGAAATTCCCAGGATAGTGTTTATTCCGGATACTTTAATTGAATTCCATAACCATGTCCAATATTTCAGCTCGCCGAAGGAAAAGTTGGGATCCATATTGAAGAGCCGCTGGTAATTTTTTATACCAGCATTCGCTGGTATCAGGCTTTGGGTTGCCAACGAGTTTGAGTTATCGAAGGAGGCTGAAACGATCCACAAAACCGGGAAGATCGAAAATGCAATCAGTATGACTGCGATGATTAGGCGAATAGCAACCCCAAATCGCTTTTGGAACTTCTGTGAGCTTCGAAGCCTTTTGTAGGTTTGAGCAATGTTAGACATTTTCACTCACCTCCTCCCACATATTCGTGAAGCGGTACTGGAACAAGGTAATGGCTCCTACAATAATGAACAGCATCAAGGACATAGCTGAAGCTAAGCCATAGCGCACGCCACGCCCACCAGGAGCAAAGGCTAAGTTATAAATATAGCTGATCAAAATATCTGTGTAGCCAGCTTGTGTGGCAGCGCCTGGGATCGGCGGGCCGCCTCCAAGGAGCAGATAAATTAAGTTGAAGTTATTAAAGTTGAAGACATAAGATGAAATCAGCAGTGGACCAACACTCACTAAAAGTAATGGGAGTGTAATTTTCCAAAAACGTTGCCACCCGCTGGCTCCATCTACCACCGCTGCCTCATAAATTTCTGATGGGATGGACTGCAGCGCACCGCTTGTGATAAGCATCATGTAAGGGAAGCCTAACCAAAGGTTGACGATAATAACAGCAGTGCGTGCCCAGAAGGGTTCCGAAGTCCATCGAGGTGCGACACCAATCAGATCCATCAGCATACGATTGATCACCCCAAATTCGGTATTGAACATACCGCGCCAAATCAATACAGAAATAACACTAGGGATGGTATAAGGTATCAATAGAAGGGTTCGAATAAGTTTCTTTAGCGGAAATCCTTCCTCGTTATACATAATTGATATCGCCAAGCCTAATGCGAACGTGGTAAGCACGCTTAGGGTTGGAAAGATAAAGTTCCAAATCAACATGGTTAATAGCGGCCCCCTGAGGGCTGGACTATTGAAGACTTCTTGGAAATTCTTCCAACCGACCATAGCACGAAAACCTGGACTGATGGTTTTCCCGTCTTTGGTTGTGAACGTGCCTTCTTTATTGAAGTATATATCCCCATTAGATTGATCGATGACTGTATCAGTAGCATCGTCATAAACGAATCTAAGCTCAAGCTCGGCAGCTTCTTTCGACGTGCGAATCTGAACCGTCTTTTCCCCTTCTATACCAAATTTTATGTTTGGAAGTTCTTTATTGGAGGTAGCTTGCAGGGTAGATAAGCGCGTATAACCCTCTAATGAAACTGGAATTCCATTTTTATCTGCCTCACCAATTCCCGGATCTCCAGGTTTAGCAGGGATGATTTCCTCTCCGGGCTTTGCTAGATAAGTCTGTCCATCTGAATTATCTACCAGCCAAAGAGCATAATCGCCCTCTGGGGATCTATAAGCCGTCCAAGAGTAGGTTTTGGCATCCTCTGGTAAGTACGTCACCTTTTGAATCTGAGCTAAAGCTTGTTTTTTGGTCAATAAGTGTCCATCCCCATAATTGGTAAATCCAATATACACGGTGAAAAATATGGGGTAAATATTGAACATTAGCAAGAATGCCAAGCCCAGTGCCATCCACCTGAAGGGATAACCTTTATCGAGGGTAAAGATTAAATTAAATGCAACAACAATGATGCCCACAATTATCGCGAGCTCAACATAGCCCAAAGAAATAGCTTGAACAATGAACCAGATGCCTATAGCATCAAAGACGAGGATTAATATTTTCCATAAAACATCGGTCAAGGAAAATTTCTTGGAAACAGGTTTTCCATCTGAGGAATCCGCAATTGCCATCTAAGCCTCCTCATCGGCACTGGGATGTGCCAAGGTTTAAACAATAGACAGAAGGTTGAGGAATTTCTTCCTCAACCTTCTTTACAAAAGCAATCTTACTTTAGAACGATCTCCAACATATGTGTGGCTTCATCATAGATGAATTCCACGGTACCGTCAGATTCTAAGCTGAAGGTATAGTTAGGACCATCCTGTTTGCCATCGGAACCATAGTTGGTTGTCCAGCTGCCGTCCAAGGCGACCTTGCATTCATAATCGCCAGCTTTCAGTTCGAATGGACCGCTATGCCATTTACCATCCTCGCCTTTAGCCATCGCTGTGGCAGCGCATTCGGGCAGCCAATCGCCATCGCAACCCACCTGAGATTGATAGGAACCGGGTACATTGACCATGCCATAGAGAGGGTTAGCAATTAAACCGCGAATCTTCTCAGCTGCATCCTTGAGCGCCTCTTCTGGGGTCATCTTGCCATCACGAGCTAAAACAACCGCAGCATCCCAGCTTGTCCAAACGGAACCCATTGCAGGAATGGCAGGCATAGGTGTAGCATTTCTTCCCGCTTCGCCAAACGCAAGCAGATCAGGATCATCTGATTTCTCGAGAACCGGGATATAAGCTGATGGGCGCTGACCCTTTTCATAGAGAGCGGTCATGATCTCATCGGTTGCTACATACTCGGTAAGGAAGGTTTCTGCCAAAAGTTTATTTTCACTTTGGGCATTGATCAAAATAGTTTGTACGCCTGAGAAGGGATATCCCTCACCTGCCGGACCAGCCGGGAAGTTCGTAATAGCGTAAGGAACACCAGATTCGCGAATGCGATCGAGTGCCCAAGGGCCAGCCATAATGAACGGAGTCTTTCCGGTCTCAAACAGAGCATGGTTGTTCGCCCAATCCCAGTCGGTTGGCAAGTTGCCCTTGTTCACATTCTCGACTAACCATTCGACCGCAGCGATCATGCCGGGGCTGTCCACACCTAAGTCCTGGTCGTTCCAGTTACCATTTGCGTCTTTGCCAAAGATGTAACCACCGAATGCTGTATACAATGGATAGAGGTCATAAGTGGTGCCGGTTACAGACATAATGTAATCGACTTTTCCTTCGGCTTTGAGTGCTTCACCAATGGTAACAACATCATCCCAGGTCGCAGGCGGTTCTTCCACGAGATCAGTATTATAGAAGAAAGCCAGGTTCTCTGTGGCATAGGGCATGCAGTAAAGCACGCCATCATAGATACAGGCATCCAGTGCAGATTGCACAAATTCCTGCTCTTTGTCACCCAGATCAACTGACGCAATCAACCCATTTGCCACCATAGTAGCAACTTGGTCATGCGGGATGCCGAAGAGAATATCTGGGCCTTCACCGACAGGGGCGTAAAGCTGGAAGTCATCACGTAAAGCAGACTTCAGCACAACTTCCAGTTCAACACCAGTCTGTGCCAAAAAGTCTTCTTTTAATGTATCCAGGATCGGCGCCCGTGTATCATCTGCCCATACTACCAGTTTTCCAGCTGGCTCGACCACTACTTCTGTAGGAGCTTCCGTAGGTGCTTCGGTTGGAACTTCGGTCGGAGCTTTAGTTGGAGCTTGGGTAGGGGCCTCAGTTGCTTGTCCGCAAGCAGCAAGCAAAAGAGATGCAATCAGAAAGACTGCGAGTAATGTGTAACTTTTCTTCATATCTTATTCTCCTTTAAATAGATTTGAATAGTTTGGCTTTTCGCCTTGGTAAACAGACATCTCAACCTCGCAATTCAGGGGGAAACTTTGCTCTTGTATTTCTTGAGTTGTACGAGAAGGTAATTCTGTTTGTCCGGAATTCCCTCCGAGAATCGCTTCGGCTAAGGTGTTTTCAATGGAATAACTCACCAAGGAATAACGGTTCAGCTCAGCATCGGTAAAATGAGACATTAACCAGTTGATATGGGCTAAATATTGTGGATAGATGCGCTCATATAGATCTTTTCCAGCATCGGTCAAAAATAGCTGGAAGCTGCGGCCGTCATCCGGGTGATTTTTGCGATCGATTAAGCCTTCTTTTTGTAGACTTCTCACGATCCGTGTGGTGTTGCTCTTGGTGCAAAGCAATAGGTCAGTGAGATCAATATAATTGATCCCTGGGTGATTGTAAATATGATAGAGGGTATAGAAACGTGGTACAGAAAGCCTAAATTGGCTCAAAAACGCTTTTTCTGCGTTATCAATATGCAGGAATATTGCTTTGAGTGATTTGTAAAACTCCATTTTCTCTGCGTACATATTCCTTCACTTTTTTGGAGCAATCCATTTAGTGTATATATCAATTATTTTAATAGACTTAAGCCGTTTGTCAAGATGATATTTACTGTTAGTAAACAATATATTAATTTCTCGATCTGGATAGACAACAATATTATATCAGCTCTACTGATTCGTGAAAATAAGGTTGTTGGGCTTTAATAAGATTGGAGGTTTATGACATATGAGGGATCGTTACAGGCAATCGCCCCCTAAATTCAGCAAAACCAAACATCGCTTTTGCCAATGCCCGCATAGACGGTTCGACGATACTATAAGTGCAAAGATACGTAGATACCTCTGGGAATGCGGCTAAATCGTAAGGCAAACGCATTGCCACTACAATTGTGGGCACGTGGCGTTTCATTACTTCATGTACGAGTGCTTGCTGCCCGGGCTGGCTGTACGCATTTAGTGTCCCAAGGATCACTAAATCAGATTTTTCCAATCGCTGCAATAATGCAGCGATTTCCTTTTCTTGAGGGTTAAAGGGGAAGACGAACTCGTCTACAGCTGGGTGATATTCTCTAAGTGCATCCGCAAAGCTGAGCTTCAAATAGGATGAGGTATCAGCTGGGGTCAGGTCTTTTATCTCTGGGACCAGTAGGGCAATACGTTGATCAGCGCTTAGCTGGATCGGGAGGATTCTTTGGCAGTCGCGCACCAAAGTGACCGAGTTCTCAGCAATCTCTTGCGCAACAATAACATGTTCCGCACATCCGACCACACTTAAATCCGGAGCAGTGGTGTGTAATGAGAGCCAGCGCTTCAATTCCCAGATGCGATTGATGGAATCGCGGGTCTCCACTAAATCAAGTTCTCCCGTTCTGAGAGCCTGAGCAAGTGCTGTGGCGACACGTTCTTGATCTTTGGGGTCTGCCGTAAGCAGAAGCAGATCTGCTCCAGCTTGAGCGGTACGAACTGCCTCCTGACCAAGGAACTCTCCTTGGCGAATGGCGCGCATATCCATTGCATCTGTTACGATAACGCCCTCAAACCCCAATTGCCTTCGGAGCAGGTTATGCAATATATTCCTTGATAGCGTAGCTGGGGGTGCATCAGGTCCATCCAAAGCTGGCAAGCTGATATGCGCCGTCATGATTAATTTGGTGCCGGCTTTTATAGCCGCCTCAAAAGGAGGTAATTCCACCTTTTGCAGCCTTTCTAAGGAATGCGGTAACATTGGCAAGCCATAATGTGAATCGATAGCAACATCACCATGACCCGGGAAATGCTTAGCTGTTGCAGCGACGCCTTGGGATTGGATGCCTGCGATCATTGCAGCAGTTAGCTGGGCAACTTTTTCGGGATTCTCTCCAAAAGAACGAATGCCAACAACTGGATTTTGTGGATTGACATTGACGTCCGCGCATGGCGCATAATTGACGTTAATACCCATTGCCGCTAACTCTCTGCCCAGGACTTCACCCGCACGGCGCGCTAACTCAGTCGATCCGCTGGCGCCAAGCGCCATATTCCCGGGTAACTGCGTTGTCCCCTCCCCAATTGCCATGAGCTGCCCGCCTTCCTGATCCGTAGCAATGAGCAAGGGGGGTAATCCCATCTTTCGAGCGTGCTGCTGGAGTGTTTCGGTGAGATCTCGCACCTGAGCTGGGTTTTCGACATTCAAACTACGAAATAAGGTTATACCGGCAGGCTGATAGCTCTGTAGAGCTTGAATGATTTCCTTCGAAGGGCTTTGTTTGCCCTCAAAGGCTAATAACAACTTTTGCCCTAAGGTCTGACTTATGTCCATGCTAACCCTTCATCCCAGTGACCACAACCCCTTCCAGGATGTACCGCTGCGCAAAGAAAAAGACGATGATGAGCGGGACTGTTGTGAGCACAGCTGCAGCCATAATTGTTGGCCAAGGTTGAACAGTCTGGTTGATATTATAGAGAGTCGAGGTATAGACAGGTAAAGTGTACAGACCAACACTTTGCAAGTACATCAAGGGTCCCAAGAGGTTATTCCACAAGCCCACAAAGAGGAAAGTGGAGACGGTGGCGAGTGGCGCCCTCACCAAGGGCAAGATGATATTCCACCAAATCTGAAAGTGACTTGCGCCATCTACAAAAGCGGATTCGTCTAATTCCTTAGGAATCTGAGACATTGATTGACGCAAAAGGAAAACCATGGATGCCCCGCCAGCAAAATAACCTGGAATGACAATGGGGTTAAATGTACCCACCCAGTTGATTTTATTAAAGAGCACATATTGAGGTACGATGAGCGCTTGAGGCGGAATCATCATGGTGGAAAGCATCACAAAGAAAACGATATCTCTTCCAGGCCATTCAACGCGGCTAAAAGCATAAGCGACCGCTGCAATAGATATGAGGGTGCCTACAATTGCTAAAGTGGTCGTGAATACAGAGTTAAAGTAGACGCGTAAAAAAGTAGGGTTCTGTAATAAATCGAGATATGCTTGCAGCGATGGCTGGGCAGGGATCCAAACGATTCCGGGTGAATTGGTCTCGCTAATGGTTTTCAATGATGACGAAATCATCCAGAACAACGGAAAACACATCATGATGGTTGCTGCAGTCAATAAGATATAAAGCACAATACTTTTGACGATCTGCCAATTTCGCTTCATTTCAAAATCCTAATAGATATCATAAGTAACCCAGCGGTTTTGCAATCGGAACTGGATAAGCGTAATAATCAGAATGATGATCATAATCACCCATGAAATTGCCGAGCCATAGCCAATTTCGAAATGGCTGAATGTCTTTTGCCACAGGTAATAGACCATGGAGATAGCTGATGGCACCAGCGGTTGATTATCACGATAAAGCACATAAATGGGTTCAAAGATCTGCAGGGTAGAAATTAGCCCCACAATCAGGTTATAGAAAATATACGGGCTAAGCAATGGGAAAGAAATTTTCCAAAAGCGCTGCCAGCTAGAAGCTCCATCTACCTCGGCTGCCTCTTGAAGCTCTCTCGGAATATTATTCAAACCTGCCAGGAAAATTAACATCATCGTGCCACAGCCCCAGACCATGAGCAATACGATGGGCATCTTCGACCAAAGCGGACTTTGCACCCAAAGCGGCACCCGGTTCGCCGCCGGAAATCCTGTCTCGATAACTTTATGCAATAAATTAAAGTTACCGTTCGTGATCCCGAGGAAAAAGGCATTGATAACTTCGTGGACGTAAATTTCCGCTCGAACCACATATCCAATCGCAGGAACAGAAGTGGAAATCGAACGGATGATCTGATTGATAATGCCCGTACCTGTGTTGAGCATCAACCTCCACACCAATAGCACCGCAGCATTGAAACCTAAAACAACGGGTAAGTAAAAAGCCATTCGGAAGACGCGCTCCCCCTTCATCTTTTGGTTGAGCAAGACAGCCAAAAGCAAAGCTACACCCATCTGGAGTGGTAGTCCGATGATGGTGTAATAAAGGGTGTTTACAATCGAAGCTCGAAAACCGCTATCCTTGGTTATCAAGTGGATATAGTTTTCTAAGCCAACCCAATTGGGAGCATGGGTGAAAGTCACACGGTAATCTGTGAAACTCCAATAAAGGGAGAGCCCCAAAGGAACAGCCACGAAAATCAAAAAGCCAATAATCCATGGTGCAGCAAAAAAATATCCAGCAAAGGTGTTTTGTTGGTGCTTTGGGGTGCCTCCACGAGCTCGCACAATCGCTCGGGCTAATGCGCCCAACCCATAGCTGGTGCCGATAATAAACAAAACCGTCAGCGCTGCAGTGACTAATAAATTTATATAGGGATTATCCGGCATAATTTTTCCTTTAGTAATGATAGGGTTGAAGAGGTTACCCCTTCAACCCTATCAACGAAGTAAAAACTATTTGAGCGCGTCGCTATATTCTTCTTGAATCTTAGCGACAACTTCTTCTGGGGTTAATTCTTCAGTAATCAGCTTACCTAAAGCATCCTGCATAATAGTGGAAAGTTTAGCCGATTCCTTAATGCCGGCAAAACCAATTCCATATTGCGCTGCCAGCTCTGCTTCGCGCTTCAGCTGCGGTGATTCAACCACAAAACCGTATTGCGAATCATTGCGAGCTGGGATTAGACCCATAGTTTCGCACCATTTATTATCGCCCTCTTTGCTTAGCGCCAGCTTTAACCAGTCAGCAGCTAACTGCTTGTTCTGGCTATATTCTGGCACCGCAAGCCAGTCATTGAAGC
>DNSH01000011.1 GCA_003499715.1 Candidatus Mesolinea sp.
GCTTTATGCATGGTGGCTACGACCACTTGCCCTTTGTGCGCCTGCGGGTCAAAACCTTCAGCTTCGTCACTGAGGTTCTCGAAGCGGCGCAGGTTCTTGGTGATGTCTACGAGCTCGGAGTTGAGGTCTTCTAAAGACCATTCAGGATGCATGTTCTGCAAATTGCGGATGAGGAGCGCAATTTTGTATATAGTAGCCAGTTCTACTGCATCAAGCTCTAGATCTTGAGCAACAGCCAGGATGAGCTGATCGGGTGTAAGGTGAGCGGCTTGGTGCCACCGATGCACAACTTCACGGAAAGCAGCTAGATCTGTAAGCATTTCATCTGTTTGTTGCCCCTTTAGGCTCTCGAGCCAGTCTACACCTTCTTGGGGGTAAAGGTAGTTCTCAAGGGCTGGGCAGCGCTGAATGAGGCGTGCACTGGCTTCGATTTGATCCCATGCTGCTTCGTCTTCGCGAAATTTGCGCTTCCACACTTTGAAAGTAATTGCTAATTTCTTGGAGTTATCCGGATTGAGCAGACTTTCGAAGATATTGGCAATCGCACCTGCTGAAAGGCGGGTAGGGTCAGGCAAGTTCATCAAGCTATCCACAACAGGGATATTGGCATTGCGCAGAGCGTCTGCAATTTTAGCAACGCGATCATTAAGAAAAGCTAAAACGACCACGGTGCTTTCTGGGTTTTTCTCCAACCAAGCTTGCACACGCTCAACGAGGAAATCCAGCTCTGCTTGATCGGACATTTGCCAGTTGACAAACTCAACCGCACCTGATTCATCCGGCGGGTTCGGCTGAGGGTCACCAGGCTTGGTCGGCTCGATATGCGGCGGGGTGAGAGCGTCCCGCACTTTAATGTTAGGATTCGCATTTTGCACCCAATCAATCATGCCATTGGCTAAGTTGATGATGCTTAGGCAAGAGCGGCCGGATTCGGGCAGGTCTTCCTTTCGTACACCGGGTTCTTCTAAAAAGCGTTTGAGTAAATTGGGGTTTGCAGTGGTGAAGCTGGCATAAATAGCTTGATTGGGGTCACCCACGCGTACCCAATTGCCATCTGTGCCAACAAGTAGGCGCAAGATTTTTTCTTGGAGCACACTCGAGTCTTGGGCTTCATCCTCCAGAATATATGGCCAGCGGTGCCGCAAGAGTGCGACAAGATCTGGGTCGTTTTCTAAGCATTGATAAGCTAACCAAATTAGGTCATCGAAGTCGATTGCTCCGCGGTAATTGAGGGCAGCTTGATAGTCCTGGTAAAGCGCTAACCCCATCTGGAGCAGTGAAGTATCCATATGGTAATCTTTGAGCTTTTTGGCAATATTAGCGGGCGTGAGGCGCAGGTCTTTGGCGGTGCGGATAAAGGCTAATCCAACAGACTTGACTAATCCGGAGAGCAGTTCGTCGGCTTTTTTGGTGTGCTCATTGGTCTCTGAGGAGATAAAACTTGGTAAGAGCAAATCATCAAAAAAGCTGGAATTAAGCTTCAGCCAGGCATCTACGGTATGCGTCAAAATCGTGTCTGCTTCAGTCTGGTCTAAAATCTGATAGTCATTGGTCAAGCCAGCCAGCTCGGGCCTTTGGTGGATGATGTCATTGGCTAAGCCATGCAGTGTGCGTACGTGATAGCCTAAGCCGGAAAGCACCCCGGATTGGCGCAGAAGCTGCCCGATGCGGGCGGAAATATTGTCTGCTGCTGAATTGGAGAAAGTCACCACTAAGACTTCCTGGTCGGGCTGAAGCTCAGCCGTGTTAATCAGTTTAGCGGCTAAGCGTGAAAGCGTCCAGGTTTTTCCGCTGCCCGGCACTGCGGAAATGCCCATCTTCCCACAGGTATAGCTCAGAATGCGGGCTTGTGACTCACGTAACACTTCAGGCATTTCCGCTCTCCTTGAGCGCTTGTCGTAGCAAACTTTGCAAGCGCAAGAGGAGCAAGCCTTTTTCTTCCTGACCGGCTTGGTTATACTCACTTAGCCCAAGAATGATGCCCTTGCGGCAGCGTGAAAGCAATCCCGAAAGAATCATCTCCAAATTCATGGCGCTCACACGGCTTTCTTCTTCCGAAGTCCATTTTTTCCCCTTAGGCCAAGCGCGGCTGAGCACATAGGGGTGCGTCAGCGGCTGCTCGAGGCGTTCATACCAACCCGAGCTGCCCACACTCAACCAAACCTGATAGTCTACAATCTGACCGGAGACCAAAAACGTAAGTGCTGGCGCGATGAGCACGCTTTCTGGGGCTTCGGTTTGCCAAGTGCTGAGGTATTGCGCCGAAATCACGCCGTCGAGTAAAGTGCGCACATACTCGAAGCTGAGTTGGTTGCGATCGTGAACCGTTTGCATATTGACTGACAATCGAAATTTCCGATAGGACTCCATCAGGTTGTTGGTCGATTGTCCTGCAGCGATACTTTGATACAAACCAAAGCCTGGTTGACTCAGTACTTCGCCAAAAAACTGACTGACGAAGATATCCAGCGGGAGCTGCGGATCCACTTGGCTGAGCCATATACGTAATTGTTCGTAACGGCTGCCAAACTTAGGCGTGATGCGGGTTTGCAACGCTTCGGGTAAAGCATCAAATGGTTTGAGCGGATCCGTGGGGTTTGCCAGATCTACCAGATTGTCGACGATTAATCGTGCCCGCACCATGTCTAAGCTGTCGATCGCCGTTGTTAGGCAGTTCGTGAGCTGGGTTTTAGCCAGGGGTAGATGCCATTCTGGATGTATAAGCTCGGCAAGCGTAATGAAACACTGTATGACCGCATCTTCGATAAGGGGAATAGAAGGTCGAAAAATGCGTGCACGAATACCCTGCTGGTAAAGCGCCTGTTGCATCGCAAAGCCAGAGGAACTGTTTACGAAAGGTGCTAAGATCGCAATCTGACCAGGTTTGGTACCTGATGCGACTAATGCTTGGATTTGGTTAGCGACGTCGGCGAGCATTTGCTGGTAAAAACGCAGTGGCTGCTCGGGAATGTGTAGAACTTTAGTCAGCGTTGCATAATCGAGGACTTGGTAGGGCGAGGATTTTTCTGGCGAAACCAGATAGTTACGGAGGAGCGCCACTTCTGGGCTGGCGGCAAAGCTCTGGGTGAGCTCACGAGTATGCTGGGCTTGTTCATGCAGCCGCCAAGCAGAGCGCGGGTCTGCGCCTAGAAAAACGCGATAACCGGCGCCCTCATCATAAATCATGAGAGCGCTTTTGAAGCTAGGCATCCATTCTAAGAGAACGTCATGGACATAAGTCGGATCCTCTTCGCTGTTGTCGTATATCAAATGCGCAAATTGGTTGGTGAGATAGCGCCGGCAGAGTGGATCCTGCCACACGAACTCTCGAAACAGCTGTACCTGGAGCGAAAAATCCAGCAGGTTATTTTCCAAACAGAAGCTGCGGAAGGAATTCACAGCCACTTGAAGGTCCGCATAGACATTCAGCTGGCTGCTCTCGCCTACCCAGGCTGCGGAGAGCTTAGCTCCAATTTCTGTATAAGGGAAGTCCACTACCGCGGATTTGTTGAGGTTATCGAGCACTTGACTATAAAGCCGGTGGCGGGGAATGCTGACCGAACTGAACGCCCCGCGGTCCAGCATCGAATCGATGATTTTACCCAAGTAAAATTGAGCGGTTTCCAACGTGAGGAATTGGGGCGGGCGGTAGGGGAAATGAAAACCGGCTTGCTCGCTGAAAAGCGGCCAAAAGAGCGCTACCGTTCGCCGGGCGATGCTATTCATCGTGGCGAAATGGACGGTAGAGGTCTTCTGCCCGGCAGCCTGTTCGAGCAGCTTGCGGTAGGGCAGGGCTAACGTGCGCTGCGGCGTCAGCACTAAAATGGGTTCGTCGGGCGCCTCACGCAGAAGGTGGAGCATACATTGACCAGCTACAGTCGTTTTGCCGCTGCCCGCCGGTCCGTGCAAAAAGAGAGTTGGGGCATTTGACAGCGTTAAAATAGCGTTTTGTTCGGTTGAAAGCTGCATCAGAATGTGAACCCTTTTAGGTTTACGAACTTGCGAGCTAATCCTGGAATTGAAACCATGCTAATTTTCCCGTGCATGCGTTTATTATAAGCCTTGCCGACTTCAAAAAATTTCTCAGGAGTGACCAACTGTTAATGGGTCAAGTTGGTATAATTTAGCAAAAATTTATCAGCTCACCACAAGAAATGGAGAAACATGGACTCATCCCTTCGTGCTTTTTTTGAACCCAAGGGCGTAGCTATCATTGGGGCTTCGACGAAGCCCAATAAACTAAGTTACGGCATCCTCGAAAATCTGGTCAAGTGCGGTTTTCAGGGCGG
>DNSH01000153.1:0-5543 GCA_003499715.1 Candidatus Mesolinea sp.
AGCACAACAGGATAGCCAATTTCGGCAGCAATTTGTTTGGCTTCAGCGGGTGTGGTTGCTAATCTTGAGCGAGGAATGGGGATACCTTCACGAGCGAAATAGGATTTAGCCTGATATTCGTGAAGTTTCATAAAGCTCCATGAGATGGTGATTCTTCATTTTACCCCATTTAACAAATAGCCCGGCATAAAAACCGGGCTAAATGTTCGTTTTCCTGATTATCCTTTGAGGAAGTCTTGTAAGGCTTCCTTACTTATGCGATATGCACTCCCTATCTTTCGAGCTTTGAGTTCACCCGCATTAATGGCTGCAATAACGTCTTCCTCAGATACCTTAAGGAAACCAGCTGCTTCGGAAGGTGTCATCACATCAGGGAGCTTTGCCGCTGCAGCTGCACCAGCTGCTCCTGCTTGGTCCTGACCAGCCTGCTGCATGCCAGCAAGCGTACCGCCGAGCACATTCCCGATGCCCATTCCAGCACCAATGCCAGCAGTAAGTCCTGCGCCGCCTGCAGGGTTTTGAGCTGCATCGCGCATAGCGTCAGCAGCTTGGAGTTGGGTATAGGTTTGCATATCCAGCATGCCCATCTGACGGAGTTCTTCTGCGGATTTATCAGATGGTTTCAGGTTACCAATATAGAATGACTTGAGCAAAAGCCCGAGGGCTAAGAAATCATCTTGGGCTTTTGCCCTAACAGCAGCGCCTAATTCCTCAGTAAGCCCAATCAAATCTAAAATATTGCTTTGGGTTGTAGTTTCTCCGAGCACGTCCTGCAATTTGGAAAGCAGCATTGTGCGCAACCGTGTTTCGATATCGGACATCCGATATGCGCCTTGCGCACCAACTAACTGGGTAACAAATTGCTGTGGATCACTAACTTGGAAGCTATACGTGCCAAAGCCTTGCAGCAGAGCAATTCCTAAACCCACACCAACATTACGCACAATGATTGGTTGAGGTGTACCCCATTTGCGATCCGGGAATTCACGCATTGAAACGAAATACACTTCAGCTGTAAATGGGGTACGGCCTCCAAATGGGATTCCAATCAGATTTACCAACAGCGGAATATTCGCCGTGGTGATGGTATGCCTACCTGGACCTAAAACATCAAGTGCTTTTCCATCACGAAAGAAAACCACATTTTGAGATTCGCGTACAATCACCTGCGAGCCGAGGCGTAAGTCCGCAACGCCAGTCTCGGGAAAGCGATGCACGATTTCATCGGTCATCTCGCTGGGGTATTCAACAACATCAAAAATTCTAGCCATTTTTATTCCTCCGAATATAGTCAATTTACCAATTATTAACTGGCAGCGATGCCCTTTAGCGCCTCGGAGCGTTTGTTGAAGATATCTACACACCCCTGCGCAGTCGTGATCAGATTCTGCAAAGCAGCAGGTAAACCATCGGTACCAATGGATACTTCCACATTCTCAATTGCGCGTTGGACAGTTTCCTCCAGGTTCAGCAGCTCGAGATCGAACTGATAAATTCGAGCGAGGTCATCCGCTTTGACTTTGACGGCATCGAAGACGCCGGCATAACCATAACTCGCAGTTCGCACGCGGTCGATGAATTGGCGGAGCTTAATTGCCGCTGCTTCCAATTCGTCGACGTAAGCTAAACCACCCTGGGAAATTAACTGGCGTTGCAGGCTGGAAATACGCTGGTAAAGTGGTTCAAACGCATTCGCTACCTGCTCGCGTAATAGCTTATCAGACATACGCCGGTCAGCGCGCTCAACATAGCCACTAAACCCAGGAATTTTGGCAATAATTTTTGTCACGGCATCCTGTTCACCGACGACCCTATCGTAAATATCACTCATAATTCTCCTTTATTGTATTAATTATCATTTCATTTAAATCATACTACAAGCAAATCGCGATGACCACAGATTATCTATAGATTTTTTCCTTTTCTGTTTGAAAGGCTTTGCTCTACAGGTATTATAATGGGAAAAAGCATTATTAATTGCTGGAGTGGCTGCATGAGTTCTCATTCCAATCGAGGTTGGGGACCTCTGGAATATGTTTTACTAATAATTTTGATATTTCTATTGCTGTTCACCTTGTTTTCTTTATTTTGGCCCGCGATACAGCTTTTCTATAATGCCAACATCTTTTAAAAGTTATTTTTTGAGATGATGGATAAATTTGCATTCCAAGCAAGAGTTTATCGTTTTTTCTGGAATAGTGTAGATTGGTTGTTCCCACCTGAATGCATTGGTTGCGGTAAGGAAGGCGTCCTAATTTGCTCAGATTGCTGGCATGGAATGGTGCGAGCCAGTTTAAATAGCTGTATCTTTTGCGGGGTTCAGCTGCCTAAAAGGGGTGTTTGCGGACGATGTGAACATTTACCCCATGCTATTGATGAACTTCGATATGTGGCAGCCTATCAAGATGTGATGCGCACTGCAATTCACCGCTTGAAATACGAGCGAGACCTGGGTATCGCCATAGAGTTAGCAAATTTGTTAGCCCAGATTGTGCAAGCAACCAACTGGCAGATAGATTTGATTATGCCTGTACCTCTCAGCGAGAAGCGCAAAGCGCAACGCGGATATAATCAAGCAGCGCTATTAGCCTACCCGCTGTCTCTGCAATTGCATCTCCCTGAAAACACACAGGGCTTGGTGCGCGTCCATGAGACCAGGTCCCAAGTCAACCTCAACTTTCAAGAGCGCCAGGAAAATGTGCAAGGAGCTTTCAGTGCCGATCCAACCATCGTGAAAGGTAAAACGATACTTCTGGTTGATGACGTCTTCACCACTGGCGCAACAATAAACGCAGCAGCTGCTGCGCTTAGGGAAGCTGGCTGCACACGCGTTTATGCGCTTACTGCCGCAAAAGCCTTAAGGCGGCAAGTCACAATTGAAAATACCCCTGCAATCGATGTATAATTTCAACAAGAAAACCCGAGGTTTAATCAGCAGGGAAGTATCCACTTCGGGTAAAACCTACAATTGACATGGAGGCAAGTATGGCGCTCGAGATTGATGTTTTCACGAAAGACCTGGACCTTACCGACAAAATCCACGATTATGCAATCAAGAAAGTGTCAAAATTAGAAAGATTCTTAAACGGTATTGATGATTGCCGAGTGGACTTAGCTTATGTCAAGACTGCCAGGAAAGCGAGTGACCGATTTATTTCACAAATTACGCTTCGCGGTAAAGGTTTTATTCTGCGGGTAGAAGAACGAGCCGATTCAATCGATGCAGCCATTGATAAGTCGGTGGATAAAATGACCCGACAAATAGAACGCTACAAAGGGAAACATTGGGACCACCGAGCCGAAGGTGTGGCAACAAAGACGCTTGAAACATTAGCTCAAGAAAAAGAGGAAGAGGAACAGCCAATCATTGTGCGCCGAAAGAGCTTTGTGCTCGTACCTATGACGGAAGAAGAAGCCTTAGAAGAAATGCAACTCCTTGGTCACGAAGAATTCTTCGTGTTTTATAATGCAACCACCAATAAAATCAACGTGCTCTACAAACGGCGCGATGGGACTTATGGCTTGATTGATCCTATCTTAGCTTAAGCTTGTACAAACTTTATACAGCCCCTTTGGGGGCTGCTTTTTTGTTAGAATACCTGCGGAGGTACGAAAATGGACTGTGAAAAACCCTTATTCAAAGCAGCAGATTTATTCTGTGAATCCGAAATGGATCTTAATACAATCGAAAAAGCAACTACCAAGATACTTGAGGCGATTGGGGAAGACCCTCAACGAGAAGGTTTGTTGAAGACACCTTCACGCGTGTCGCAGGCTTACGAAGAGATTTTGGCTGGCTATCGTATCAATCCTGAAGAATTGATCAACGACGCCTTTTTTACTGTCGCCTATGATGAACTCGTTATTATTAAGAATATCGAGTTTTATAGTTTATGCGAGCATCACATGCTGCCTTTTTATGGTGTGGTGCATGTTGGCTACATCCCTAATGGTAAAGTCATTGGGCTTTCCAAGATCCCCCGCATCGTCGATATGTTTGCCCGCCGCTTGCAGGTGCAGGAACATATGACCCAGCAGATTGCTGATTTCTTACAAGAAAGTATGCAACCACAGGGAGTTGGTGTAGTTGTTGAAGGTAAACACTTGTGTATGATGATGCGCGGAATTAAAAAACAAGAAGCATCCATGACCACATCGGCAATGCTCGGCGTTTTTCGTTCTCAGCCCTCGACGCGTATGGAATTTTTAAATCGCATTGCTTCAGAGGAGAAAATTTAGGCATTGCCTTTGCGGCGGAAAATTTCGACGCCAACACGCGCTGTATTAGAGACTTTTTTGGGTTTCTCCACGCGAATGCGGACAGCTTCAAGCGGATAATTCTGCAAAAGAAAACGGGAAAGATGGCTGGCTAAAGCTTCTACCGTGTGAAATTGTGTTTGAGAGACTTGCTCTGCAACCGCTTTAGAAATGGTGGAATAATTGATAGTGTCGAGGATGTTATCGCTCTCACCGGCAGGACGCAGGTCACGGTAGAGCGTAAGGTTTATAAGCAGGATTTGGGGCTTATCGCGTTCTGGATGTTTGACACCGATGATGCCTGTCGCTTGCAGATCTGTGATGATGATTTTATCCATGGTCACCTCTTGGGCTAATTTTACGACAAAAGGAATTGAGCATTGAAAATCGTTTGCTTTTCGATTAATCCTATTTTTGCCAATCAGGTCACAGGCGGTGCTTCAAAGCATTTCATGAATATTTGCCAAACCTTAGAACAGCACGGGCATGAGGTTGTGGTGCTTTGCGCTCAGGCGGATGCAAACCATAAACCTTTCACTTTTGGCAAGAATATACAGGTTAAACCCGAGCTGCCATTTCACATACCTTTCCCTCAGCCTTATCAGCTGCCACCCGGAGATTTAGCTCTAATTTGTGAGCTGGTTACGAGGGAGTTAACGACAGCTGATCGATTCTACATGCATGACGGTGAATTGTTGCTACCCTTCCTTTATCAACGTGTTCCCACGGTGAGTTCGTTTCGCGACAACTATTATCCTGAATCCATCTTAGGCTCTTTTCTGACTCAAGCAGATGCTATCATCTCGGTTTCAGATTTCTCGGCAGAGGTAATCAAAGCCTCTGCAGGCAGAGTTTTGCCTGAGTTGAAAAATCGAATCCATACGGTTATAAACGGAATTGATACCCAGCTTTACCACGCAGTGGACCCTATACCGGTTTTCCACCGCTATGCGCTGAACCCATCCGTTCACCAGATCATTTTGCACCCTCACCGACCCGAAGCTGGAAAAGGATTAATGCAAACAATCCTTGTAGTAGAAAAATTAGTAAAAACTTATGGTTTTACACATGTGCGCGTGCTCGTCCCCCAGTGGTTAGGCGAGATGAATGGGCAATTAGAAAGCGAATTTCATACTCAAATTTCTGCAGAGCTACAAAGCCGAGGATTAGAAGAACATTTCATCTTTCACCCATGGCTTAGCCAAGAGGAAATGCCAGCATACTATTCAGCTGCCCGCCTGACGCTTTGCCTGGGGAATCAGGTGGAGGCTTTTGGAAATGTGGCT
>DNSH01000153.1:5749-9683 GCA_003499715.1 Candidatus Mesolinea sp.
GGTGACGTTGATGCTGCCACCCAGATTGCAGCGATGATTTTGCGCGAACATACCCGCGTTCGAGGGGAGCGATTAGAACAAATACTCAAGTACTTTTCCCTCGAGCACCAATTGGAGGCTTACGCACAAATCATTACACAAGCTGAAAAACTTCCCAAGATGGAAGAAAAAACCTTAGAAATTTCGCTAGAAACCAGATTTCAGTTAGCACCCTGGTGTTACCTTTCCTCACGGGGACTTTTTCACGATTACCACGCAAATTACTATCACATCCCGGAGCTCGAAGCTTGGTTATCAGAAACTAATACACTTCGTTTTACTGAAAAAAGAGGGCATTCTATTTCATGGGATCAAATGCTGCAGTGGTACCGGATGGGGATCATAGTTCCTCTGACAGATTAAGCCCACTCACCTCCATCAACGCGAATCACCGTCCCTGTCATGAAATCTTGGTGAAGGATGTGAAGCACATTTTCCGCAATGATTTCGGGGCTGCCAATGCGCTTGAGAGGGATACGCCTTTCAGCTAAATCTTGCAGGTCTGCGTCTTCATGACCCGCTAGAGGGAGCATAACTCCAGGCGCAATTGCGTTTACGGTGATGTTAGGGGCCAATTCCAAAGCAAAGAGAGCGGTCATCTCGTTGATACTGCTCTTGGTAAGGCGGTATGCGAAATGGTCTGGTTGATGGCGGAAGACTTTAGCATCAGAAATATTGATCACTTTTCCCTGGAAACCTTCTGGCAGCTGTTGGGCAAAGGCGCGGGTCAATAATAAAGGGGCATAGAGATTGAGCCTGAAGACCTGATCGAGAAGTTCTGGAGTAGTATCCATGCCCTTACCTTTAAGGTAAACCCCGGCGTTATTGATGAGAATATCAATATGGCCAAAAGCAGTTGTTACGGCTTGCATTAACTGTAGCAGCTGATTTGGATCAGATAAATCCGCTAGGAAAATCTCTGCTTGCACACCCATATTGAGCGCAGCAGTTTGCACCTCGCGCACTTCTTCTGCAGAGTGGTGGTAGTGTAGCGCCAAGTTACAGCCTTCAGCGGCTAAGGCAAGCGCGATAGCTCTGCCAAGGCGAATGCCACTGCCTGTGATCAATGCGTTCTTCCCTTTGAGCTCCATTTAATCTCCTTAATCGTGATATTGAAAAGCTGCCTAAATTGAAAGTATTGTATAATTTTTAGAAGTTGCTTTCAAGAAACTGTGGAGACTTTGAGGTGAAATTTCTTTGTGTTGACCCCGGAGAAGTGCGTATCGGTGTGGCAATCAGCGATGAAACTGGCACATTAGCGCGTCCACTCGCTGTTCTCAGTCACATCTCACGGGAGATCGATGCAAAGGCGATTATGCAATTGGCGCTTCAAAACCAAGCGGATGCCATTGTGGTTGGTCAAGCTTTAGATAGTAACGGCAAACCTGGGCCTAAAGCACGCTCTGCAGCAAGGTTAGTCGAAGCGTTGCAAGCACTCGAGGAGATGCCCATTTACCTTTGGGATGAAAGCCATTCTTCTCAAAAAGCAGCTGAGCTGCGCATAGCAAGCGGTGTGTCCCGAAAGAAGCGCAGCCAACTGATCGATGACTTGGCAGCAGCGGTGATCTTACAGGATTTCTTAGAGAATTACCATAGGACTATGGAAACAAATGACACAATACAATAAATCCTCCTTCTTTCCTAAATTCTTGGTTATTGTATTGGTGATTTTGCTTGTGGCACTTATCGGCACGCTCATCGGTGCACCAGAAAGGGCGGCAAAGTCATTTGGTCCAGCGGATCGTAGTCTGAACCCTATATTACGAGCGCATTATGCTATCACGCTATTACGGGCTAAAGATGAATTGCTCACCAGTGCACAAGAGTCCAACTATCCGCGTAAATTTAGCATCGAACCAGACGAATCTGTCGAAGCGCTGTGCCGGCGGCTCGAAGATGAGGCTTACACATCCTCAGGGGCGCTCTTCTGCACTTACTTAGTCTACTCTGGGCTGGATCGCAAAATTCAATCGGGAACGTTTACACTCAAACCGGAACTAAGTAGTATTGAAATTGCCCAAACGATTACAAACCCAGAAGCACGCGATATTGCTTTTTATATCTATCCCGGTTGGCGCTTAGAAGAGATCGCCGTAAGCATCGACCTTTGCGGTTTTGAGTTTAGCGGCAAAGAGTTCTTAGCTTATGCCTACGCGCCGCCAGAGGACGTATGGACGCAGCTTCAACTCCCGGCACAAGCTTCTTTAGAGGGTTACCTCTACCCAGATGAATACAGCCTTGAACCGCATATTGACTTGGAAAGCACAGTAGAAGTCTTTCTATCTAATTTTCGTGCACACATGCAGTCTCCAGAGTTGCTGGCAGGTATTGCAGCGCAGAACCTCAGCTTTCACGAAGCGCTGACCTTAGCCTCGATCATTGAGCGTGAAACCCGCGCTGATGAAGAAAAAGCCATAATAGCATCGGTTTTCTATAACCGCATCGCCGAAGGGATGCGCTTACAGACTGATCCAACGGTCCAATATGCCATCGGTTTTGACGAAAAAGAACAGACATGGTGGAAAACCCAATTGACAGAAGCAGACCTCCAAGTCGATTCACCTTACAATACTTATCTTTATGCTGGTTTACCGCCCGGACCCATTGCAAATCCAAGCCTGACTTCGCTTGAAGCGGTTGCATACCCAGCACAAACACCTTACTTTTATTTCCGCGCGAAATGTGATGGGAGTGGAACCCATGCTTTTTCCGTCACATATGAAGAGCATTTAAATAACGCTTGCCCTTAAGCATCAAAAGGAGGATTTATGATTACATTAGGTATTGATATCGGGGGGTCTGCGATCAAAGGTGCACTTGTCGACCTTGATCAGGGGAAGTTAGTTTCTGAGCGGGTGCGTTACGAAACAGAACCATTGTTTAAACCCAGGGTTGCGGCGGAATTGGTGGAAAAAATTCGCAAAAAGCTGGATTACCATGGTGTCATCGGGGTTGGTTACCCCGGCGTAGTCAAGAAAGGCATTGCATATACGGCAGCCAATCTGCATAAAAACTGGATCGGCACGGATATTGCCCAATTGCTCTCTAACCAAACGGGGCAACCCGTAACCGTTCTCAATGATGCTGACGCAGCCGGCTTAGCTGAGATGCGTTTTGGGATTGAAGATGCCCATTTTTATAAGACCGTATTTTTCCTGACTGTAGGCACTGGGATTGGTTCAGCTATCTTCGTTGACGGGCATCTTTTACCGAATACAGAGCTGGGTCACCTTGAGGTGCGCGGAAAAGAGGCTGAACATCGTGCTTCTGATGCAGTCCGAAGAGAGAAAAAACTCAGCTGGAAACAATGGGGAAAACGCTTTACCGAAGTACTCAACACTTATGAAAATTTAATCAACCCCGATCTTTTTATTATTGGCGGTGGGATTAGCTCTAAGTACGAAATATATGCTGAGTATCTTAAAATCCAAACGAAAATCTTACCAGCAAAGTTGGAGAATCTAGCTGGGATTATTGGCGCAGCGATGGCTGCGAAAGAAGCTGAGCTCCATTAAAGCGAATTAGAGCAGCGCTTCGTAGCCTGGACCTTTTTCGAAAAATTCACGATTAGCTTGGATAGCTGGGGTGAGGTCTACAATCTCACCTTCTGTAAGTACACGGGTGGCTGATATATGAACAGGGTCGCCTTCGTAGGTGGTTGTATCCAAAGGCTGGTCATAACCTGGTGTCCCTACTGGCGCACTGAGCACTTCGCCACCCCGAGCAACGTAGGCTGAGGGTACATCTTGCAGCGTAAAAATAGCACCATAAGGACATTCTGGGATGCACGCTCCACAATCAATGCAGGTATTCGGGTCGATGTAGTAGAGTGGCCATTCGGTTTCTGGTTTACCGGGAACAATACAAGAAACTGGGCAGACCGCCATACATCCGC
>DNSH01000076.1 GCA_003499715.1 Candidatus Mesolinea sp.
TCTCATTTATAACCTCTCAGTTATGATTGCTTGACATATAAGCCAGTCAAGTTATAATTTTTTTATCGCGCTGGTGCTGGAACTGGCAGACAGGCATGGTTGAGGGCCATGTGGCGCAAGCCGTGGGGGTTCAATTCCCCCCCAGCGCATCAGGCAGGTTCGACCTGCCTGTTTTATTTTAAGGAAACTCTCGGTTAAACCAAGTCCAGGGGCTTACTGGTGTCCCGTTGATGTCAATCTCAAAGTGCAAGTGCGGGCCGGTTGAGCGCCCTGTATTACCTAAGATGGCAATCCGTTGTCCTGGCTGAACGACTTCACCGACCTCAACTAAGATCTCGGATAAGTGCATATAAATCGAATACACACCTAAACCATGGTCGATGATGAGTAAATTCCCGCGGACCAACTGGTTAGGCAAGATAGCAGCTACTGTGCCAGTTGCGGGCGCAAAAACATCCGTTCCTTCACAATAACCGAGGTCAATACCGGTATGGTAATACAGTCTGTCGCTGCCGTTATAGGTACGTCGGCTGCCAAAATCCGCATTCACGCAGCCTGAACCGGCAATAGGGTATTTAAATGTGCCGTTCCACTGCTTTACGGGAGTGGCTTTTGTAACGATCTCCATAACGCGAGCATCTTCCTCGGCAATTTCCGGAGAATCAATTGTCTCCGGATCGACCATCAAATCGATACTGGATTGGAAGTTCCCCGGTTTAATAATCACCCACTGGTCAAAATTGTAATTGGTGTTTTCTGAAGTAGTTACGGATATTTTAAGGGGATAGGCACCAGGCGCTTGCAAGGCGTTTATTCCACCAAAAGCTACGAGCTCTCCATTTTCATACGGGAAAAAGATTGCTTTGTTACCTGCTAATTCTGCGGTAAGAGAAACATTCTCGGCGGCATCAGCCTTCAGCACGTAGGTCTCGCCTTGCATCAGGGGGAGATTATCGATCATCATAGAGCGTATGCCCGGGATAGCTAATGTTTCGGTGGCTTCTTCGCCAGAATGGTAGAAATAGGGGTCGAGGGGCAGAGCTAAATTGGGTGAACTCAGTTGGTTGAGGCGGGCTAATGCCCAAGAGTTCTGACCGGATAATAAAGCAAACTCTAACCATGATTGCCCAGGTTTGAGAGCAGGGAGTGTCTGCAAATCCTGCGTGGCTTCTGAGGTTGTTAGGGCAACTCGCCTGCCCACAAAGAGTTCTGATTGGCTGGTGAATTTATTCAGTTTGGCAAGGCTTGCTGGGTCTGATTGGGTTCGCCGGCTGAGGCTGCGCAGGTTTGCACCAAGCGGGATGTATTCTGTCGTAAGCGTTCCTTGCATCCCTTCCAACCCGGGGATCAGCAGGCGGTCGCCCACGAGGAGCGAATCTCCGTTGCTGAGCCCGTTGACAGCCATAATTTCGTCGACCGTGGTGTAGAACTGTATGGCAATATCGTAAAGCGTATCCCCAGATTGCACGATATAGACTGGCAGGGTTGCATCCTGGGCTGATACAGGCTTAGCCAAGATTGGAGTGTGTATAATTGAAAAAATGAGCAGTGCTAAAAAGATTTTTTGCACTGTTTTAAGGAAGCAGTCTTGTTTGCACATCACTAACACCAGCTGTAAAGTTTACCATAGGCTGGAAAATTTCAAATTTGGTGGAGGATGTTTATGAAGATTACAACATGGAACGTCAACGGGTACCGAGCGGTCGTGAAAAAGCAGGCGTTAGATTGGGTTAAAGATTACCAGCCGGATGTGCTTTGTCTACAGGAGATTAAAGGCAGACCAGAGCAGTTCCCAGAAGAGCAGCGTGAGATTCCAGGCTACCAGTCCTATTGGAACCCTGCAGCCCGCCCTGGCTATAGCGGCACAGCCGTGTTTTATCGGGTGGAACCGCTAGAAATTACTACGGGCATCGGGGTAGAGGAATTTGATGCTGAAGGCCGCGTGATTCGCTTGCGTTACCCGGATTACTTTCTTTATAACGTTTACTTCCCGAACGGCGGCGAAGAAAATCAGCGCGTACCCTTCAAATTGGAGTTTTATGCCCGGCTGCTTGATGTCATTGATGAACACCATCAAAAGGGCGAAAACGTCATCATCACAGGAGACTTTAACACTGCCCATAACGAGATCGACCTTGCTAGACCGAAGGAAAATGAAAAAAACACAGGATTTTTACCCGAAGAACGCGTATGGATTGATAAATACCTCGCGCATGGTTTGGTGGATGTTTTCAGACATCTTTACCCGGATGCGGTGCGCTACACGTGGTGGACCTACCGCATGCATGCCCGCGAGAAGAATATCGGTTGGCGCCTAGATTATTTCTTGGTCAGTGAGAACCTGGTTCCGAGAGTTGAAGATGTGATTATCATGGATGAAATTATGGGCTCAGATCATTGCCCGGTAACGCTCATTATTCATTAAGCATAATAACAACAAAGCTACAAAGAAAAAGCCGGAGGTTAGCTCCGGCTTTGTGGTTTGTATAACCTTAAGCGTTTGGTTTTGGCCCTGTGCGAAGAATCAACTGCTTGGCTGCGAGCACTTCATCGCAACGGCGCACGGGGCTGTGATGCGGGGCTTCGTG
>DNSH01000106.1 GCA_003499715.1 Candidatus Mesolinea sp.
TGGTTTCGATGGTCGTACCCGTCGAAGATATGCCTTTCTTAGAAGATGGCAGACCAGTAGATATTATCTTGAACCCGTTAGGCATCCCTGGGCGTATGAACATTGGCCAGGTTTTGGAGACGCATTTAGGTTGGGCTGCAAACAGTTTAGGCTTCCGGGCTATTACCCCCGTTTTTGATGGCGCTTCTGAAAGTGAAATCGAGGCTGAGCTCGCGCGGGCTTGGTTGATCGATGAAGCTTGGCGCATCACTGCAGAGAAAGCGTGGGAATGGTTAAATTCCGTTGGCTACGAACCCGAGCAGATAAAAGATGACGAGGAAGCCCGCCTGATTTACTTAGCGAATCGCTTAGGGGATAAAGGATACGATATTTTCACCTTGCAGGAAAATGAGGTTGTTGCCCGTCGCACTGCGATGAAAGAATGGTTAGAGAGCGAAGGATACGATCCAAAACTGATCACTGCATTCCCTGAAGATAATATTTCAGTGAAGGAACGCGGAGCGCAGGACGAGCGCGCAGTGCGCGCCTGCTTAGAGCTCTGGGCAAAGCGCCTTGGCAGAAACCTGCCCAAAGGCTTGAGCACGGAAGAACTTAAGAAAGCTGCGCAGACCATCACGGTGGAAACGAATACACCCACGCCGATTATTGGAAAGCAGATCTTGCGCGATGGGAAGACTGGAGAGACTTACGACCAACCAGTCACTGTAGGATATATGACCTTTTTGAAGCTGCACCACTTGGTCGAGGACAAGGTGCACGCACGCTCGACTGGTCCATACAGCCTGGTGACGCAACAGCCCTTGGGTGGAAAGGCACAATTTGGCGGACAGCGCTTTGGCGAGATGGAAGTTTGGGCGCTGGAAGCTTATGGTGCTGCCTACACCCTGCAGGAAATGCTCACCATTAAATCTGACGACGTGGCGGGGCGCGATGCAACTTACCAGGCTATCGTTTCCAACAAACCGATTGAAGCCCCGGGTTTGCCCTCGGCATTCAAAGTGTTGGTTAAGGAGCTGCAGAGCTTAGGTTTAGAGGTCGAATCCATCTTGGAAGATGGCGAGATCGAGACTTATGGTAAGGATAGTGACAGACGCGATACGCGTATCCCGACGGGTTTACTTGACTCACCATTTGGGGCATGATAAAATCAATCCTCGCCCTGCCAGGCAGGGTTTCGTAAGCCTTGTTTGGCGATAGTCGTAATAAACAAGGCCATCAGGTTAAATTGATGGCCTTGATTGATGAATAATTGGTAATTTATAGAAACTGGACGGAGGCAATGTGCCAACAATTAATCAATTAGTTCGCAAAGGTCGTAAGACTAAGCAACAAAAAAGCAAGTCGCCTGCTTTGCAATATACGCTCAACGCTAAAAAGCAGCGGCGTACACGCCAACCCAAAGGCGCCCCACAGAAACGCGGCGTTTGCACCGTAGTGCGCACGATGACGCCTAAAAAGCCGAACTCAGCTTTGCGGAAGATTGCTCGCGTGCGTCTTTCCAATGGGATGGAAGTTACCGCTTATATTCCAGGCGAAGGTCATCAGCTGCAAGAGCACTCGGTGGTGTTGGTGCGCGGCGGCAGAGTGAAAGACCTGCCAGGCGTACGTTATCACGTTGTGCGCGGCGCGTTAGATTCGACAGGCGTAGCTGACCGCAAGCGCGGGCGTTCAAAGTACGGCGCCAAACGCGGTAAATAGCACTGGATGAAAATGAGATGAGGCAAGCGCTCACCAAGTGACTGCGATTGCCCTGTACATCTTAATGAGGAGCAATTATGGCAAGAAGATTTAAACCCGAAAAACGCGAAGTTCCGCCGGATGTGCGTTACAACAACTGGCACATTCAGAAGTTAATCAATCACATCATGCTGGATGGAAAGAAAAGCACGGTTACCACCATAGTTTACGATGCGATTGATATTATTTCTGAGAAAACCGGTAAAGACGGCGTGGAAGTATTGGAGCAGGCTCTCAAAAACGTCAGCCCAGTGATGGAAGTGCGCCCCCGCCGTGTGGGTGGTGCTACTTATCAGGTGCCGATGGAGGTTTCTCCAGATCGTCGGCTCACTTTAGCTATCCGTTGGATCATCGCTTCATCCCGCGCTCGTAGTGGCAAATCGTTCTCGGAAAAGTTAGCCGGTGAACTTATGGACGCCGCTGAGAATCAGGGCGCTTCTATTCGCCGCAAGGAAGAAACACACAAAATGGCAGAGGCAAACCGAGCCTTCTCCCATTTCCGCGTATAATTTTGCACTTTACCAATTGGATTATTAATGGAAGCATTTCCGCTCGAGAAATATCGTAATATAGGCATCATCGCCCATATCGACGCCGGTAAGACCACGACGACCGAGCGGATTTTGTTTTATACGGGTAAAACCTATCGCCTCGGCAACGTCGATGAGGGAACGACGGTTACCGATTGGATGGTCCAGGAACGTGAACGCGGTATCACCATCGTATCGGCGGCAGTGACTGCCGAATGGAAAGGTTACCGCCTTAACCTGATCGATACACCAGGGCATATTGATTTCACCGCTGAGGTGCAGCGCTCCTTGCGCGTTTTGGATGGGGGCGTGGTCGTCTTCGATGCTGTGCAGGGGGTCGAGCCGCAGAGTGAAACCGTCTGGCGCCAGGCAGACCGCTATGAGGTGCCGCGGATATGCTTTGCCAATAAGATGGACCGCAAAGGCGCTTCTTACACTCGTACCATCGAAAGCATTCGGAACCGATTGGGCGCTAAGCCATTAGCCATGCAAATTCCCATTGGCGAAGAAGCAGCCTTCGAGGGTGTGATCAACCTACTGGAAGAAGAAGCAATTTACTTCGAAGACGAATTAGGCAAAGAACCAATCGTCAAACCCATCCCAGCTGAATATCAAGAAG
>DNSH01000033.1 GCA_003499715.1 Candidatus Mesolinea sp.
GGGTTTGTAAAAACCTGCCTGGCAGTCGCATGGAGGAAATCGCACAATGCGGATACAAGAGCGGGGTTGGGAGCAAACATTTACGCTTCGGTGCGCTTAAGTTTTTTGCTGATGGTGCCCTTGGCCCTCAAAGTGCTGCTATGCTCGATCCATACGAGGGCTCAACCTCACGAGGTCTGTTGCAGATGGATGCTGACTCAGTATATGAGCAAGGCTTGCAGGCTGCAGAGTTGGGCTGGCCCTTAGCTATTCACGCCATTGGCGATGCTGCTGTCAGGGCAGTGCTGGACGGCTTCGAAAGCTTGCGCAAATATGAATATATGCACCAATTGCCACATTTATCTCATAGAATTGAACATGCGCAGTTAGTTGCCCCTGTAGATTTACCGCGGTTTCGAGCTTTGGATCTTATCGCTTCCGTGCAGCCTATCCATGCCACTTCGGATATGGATATGGCAGAAAGATATTGGGGGGTGCGCTGTGCTTATGCTTATGCATATGCATCTCTTCAAGATCAAGGCGCCGTGCTTTTAGCCGGTTCAGACGCTCCGGTTGAATCGGCAAACCCTTTTTGGGGTTTGCATGCTGCTGTTACTCGCCAACGTCAAAATGGTGAACCCGGACCTGACGGTTGGCACCCAGAGCAGCGCCTCAGTCTAACTGATGCGCTGGCAGCTTATACCCTCAACCCTACCCGTGCATGCGGCTTCGGCAATGTTTCTGGCAAAATTGCCCCAGGATATCACGCTGACCTGATTGTTCTCCCTCGCGATCCTTTCTCAATCCATCCGTCTGAGCTTTGGCAAATTCAACCAGATATGACGCTCATCGATGGGCAGATTGTTTTCCAGCACTAATGGTGTCATGCTGAAGAACTCTCGCACATATTAAGATTATCAGAGTAAAATTTCCGCGTGCCAGAAGAGATCGTACGAGTCAATCCCAAAATGGGGGCGGGCAGCTTTATCCAAGCTGGTCATTTATCTTTCCAACATTTAGATTGGGTTTCTCCATACCTGCGTTTAGAGCAGCCTGGCTGCTTAGTTCTCATCGCAGATGGTGAAATTAAAGCCCTGATCTCTATCGAGCCGGAAAACCCGCCTGTAGCCTGGATACGCTTGTTCGTATGCTTGAGAGATGGGCACCATGCCCATTATTTTTCCCAATTATTGCAAAGGTCTCTTCCCTATCTGAAGTCTAAAGGCGTCAATCAACTCTACACGCTTTCTCTCGCTCCTTGGGTGGAAGCTCTTTTTACAGCCAATGGTTTTTCCACCGAAACGCACATCATCACGCTGAAGCGGGAAATAGAAATGGAACCAGCCCAAATAAGCACACCTGAAAGCTTTTCTATCCGCCCAATGACAGTTCGGGATTTAGATACCGTGCAGACACTCGACGAACAAGCTTTCCCGCCTGCCTGGCAGATGAACCGCCTTAGTCTGCAGCACGCTTACCAAGATTCGAACTATTGCACGGTAGCAATCGCTGCAGGGCGCATCGTTGGCTACCAAATGAGCACTTCCACTTTTAGCTTTGCTCACCTCGCCCGCTTAGCCGTTGCACCCGAGGCTCAACACCAGCACATTGGCAGTGCATTGGTCCAAAATGTGTTCATGGATTGCTTTGAGAAGGGTATCACCACGCTAAGCGTAAATACCCAAAGCGACAATACCACTTCACTGAAGTTTTATCAAAACTTAGGTTTCCAGCGTGAAGGGAAGTTAATCCCAGTTTATCGCAAAGACCTTTAAAAACCCTATTTTTTACCCACCTTCTAACCAAAACTTTACATCTCCCCTTAGTTATGGCAAAATCAGGCATCATTATGTCAGTGCGGAGTTGATGAATATGCCTAATACAAATACCCAAAGAGAAAAATTACGCAGCCAACGCAAAGCTGCTTCGCGTAAAACCACAACCACCATCACCATCATCGTCGCAGCTATTGCCGTGCTTGTTTTCGGCGTCCAGATGCTGCTCAATCGGCCAGCAGAGACAAGCAAACTACCCAACCAAGATGGATTTGCCCTTGGTGACCCAAATGCCCCTGTTAAAGTTGAAGAGTTTTCTGATTTCCGCTGCAGCCATTGTAAAGATTTCTCAGAAAATATGGAGCCGGATTTCATCGAACAATATGTCAATACAGGTAAAGTCTATCTGAAATTTTATAATTTTCCTTTCTTAGCTGAAGACTCAACCGCCGCAGCTGAAGCAGCCTACTGTGCAGCCGATCAAAATGCTTTTTGGCAGTACAAAACCCAGCTCTTTACCTATAACACCTACTCTGGAGCGTATACCGAATCAAATCTCATTGATTATGCTAAAAAAGTAGGCTTAGATGTCGAGGCTTTCAAGCAATGTTTACAGTCAGACGAACACCTTGATGACGTCGCAGCAGATAAAGTTTACGCCACAACCTTAGGAGTGTCCGCCACGCCGGTTTTCTCTGTCAATGGTAAGCTGGTCTACTCCAACGAACTGATCGCCACCGTCGAAGCCGCTTTAGCTTCGGCAAGTGAGTAAAGCGCGATCACAATCTAAACGCAAAACCCCGCAGATTTCTCTGTGGGGTTTTTTAAGTTTAGTATCAAATTACCACACCAAAGGCATTAAGCGCTAAAACAATCGCAATCGCAATAAATAACGCCGGTAAAAAGCTCCCTGTGCGGATTTTTTTGACCTCCAATAAGTTACTGATTGCGATGCCCGCTAAAATCACTCCGCCTACCGCGCTCATCTCATTGACAACAGCCGTACTAAAACCTTGACCAATCCATTGTGCCAGCAGACTAATAGCCCCTTGATAAATGAGCACGATGGCTGCCGAAAATAACACTCCTACCCCCAACGTTGAGGCAAAAGCCATTGCAGCTAATCCGTCTAAGACTGCTTTCACCGCTAACATCTGAAAATCTCCGCTTATGCCATCTTGTATAGCGCCTAAAATTGCCATTGGACCGATGCAAAAAAGCAAGGAAGCGGTCACGAAGCCATCCACAAAGCGCCTCGCATTGGTACTCAACGCTTGGTCAGTACGGTTAACTTTCGCTTGCAGGGTTGTGCCTAAGTGTTCCAGCCCGTCTTCAATTTTCAGCCATTCGCCTAAGATTGTCCCTAAAACCAAACTAGCCAAAGGGATGAGGATATTCGCAGTCTCCCCAAACATACTGATACCATAAGCCAAAGTAAATAGCCCCATTGCGGAGATAAGTGTCTCTCGGAATTTTGTTGGAATGCGGCTGCCAGCCAAAAGCCCAAGGAGCCCGCCTAGTAATATCGTCGCAACATTCAACAACGTCCCGATCATGTCAACCTATAATTCTTAGCCAGTCTAAGCTTTGGATAACTCTGCAATTTCGAGCGAGAAGCATACCGAAGATAAACGATTGAGGTAAGTGAGGATTGTATCGCTAACATTGCCCCCATTTTGTGCCAACCAAACTGCTTCACGCTCGGCACGCCGCACAACTGTTCGAGCTAAGTCTAAGGCAGCTGATGCGGGTGTCTCCCCTGGCAAGATAAACTCATTGGGTAAGGGGTATTCTGTTTTAAGGTTTGCCAATTCCTGCTCCAAAAGGTTCAATGCATCGTCAAGCTCTTGAGGGCTGTTTTTATTCTTCCAACCAGCAATTACCGCCATAATGAGAGAAAGAATTTGCTGAGATGATGAAATAAGATCTTTCTTTGCTTGATCGGTAAGGAGCGCTTTGGCTAACCCCAAGCTAG
>DNSH01000078.1 GCA_003499715.1 Candidatus Mesolinea sp.
GAAAAAATGATGAGTGAAAAAATGCTGCGCTCTGTGCGTAAGGTGCTTTCCAAGTATTTTCTCCAGGTAATTACGATTAACAGTATCGTGATCAGCAAATCTGAAACTGAAAGCGGTGCTGCAGATGTCATCCCCAACGGGCTTGTGGATATGACCCTGCGGGAACTTGGCGGCAGAGTGCGCAAAACGACGACTATAAATTCAAACGAAAAGAAGGATGATGCCAATGGCTAAAGGATTCAATTCACCTCGTTCACCCCGCGGGGGTGGAAACATGATGGCACAACTTGCCAAACTGCAAGAACAAATGGCGGCTGCCCAAGAAGAAATCGCGCAAGCCCGCGTAACCGAAAGCGCCGGCGGAGGCGCAGTTACGGTCACCATGAGCGGCGACCAGAAATGCTTGGAGATCAAGATTCAAGAAGATGTGCTCCAGGATGCTGACGTCGAGATGTTGCAGGACCTGCTGCTTACCGCGATCAATAAAGCTTTAGATAGTGCCCGGGCTCTTTCGGAAGAAAAAATGGCTCCGTTTACCAGTATGTTAGGCGGGATGGGCTTAGGTTAGTCAGGTTTTCATGCGCACCTTACCCGATTCGGTACAAAACTTGATCGATGCCTTTGCCAAGCTACCTGGCATTGGGCCGAAAACGGCTTCCCGGCTGGCTTTTTATCTGCTAAAGGCGCCTGATGAGGCTGCTTTAGGCTTGGCAGAAGCCTTAGAACAGCTCAAGCAGCAAACGCAGCAATGCTCGGTGTGTTTCAACATCACCACCGTAGGGCAAGATCCGTGTGAAATCTGTGCTTCACCAGACCGCGATGATGGCTTGATTTGCGTGGTGGAAGAGCCGTTGGATGTGCTGGCGATCGAGCGCACGGGAGCCTATAACGGCAAATATCATGTCTTGCTGGGTGTACTATCACCTATTGAAGGCATTGGCCCCGATCAAATTAAAATCTTTCCGCTGCTGGAGCGTCTGAAGACGCACCCCGTACGCGAAGTGATTATCGCTACTAACCCCAGTATGGAAGGCGATGCAACGGCGCTTTACCTGCAGCAGCGCATTGCGCCATTAGGCATCAAGGTTAGCCGGCTGGCGCGCGGGCTGCCGGTCGGCGGGGATATTGAATATGCGGATCAGAGCACGCTGCTGCGTGCCTTAGACGGCCGGCAAGCGATGGAGTGAGCCGCAGCGGTTGGTTTCAAGTATAATTTCCCCAATCTAGTCATCTTCTCATTGAGGGAGCTTGTTTATGGTTTTAACCGGAGCTGAAATCCGTCAATCGTTCATCGACTTTTTTGTGGCGCGCGGCCATACGTACGTCCCAAGTGCTTCTCTCGTGCCGGGTGGGGATTCCACCCTGCTTTTCACCAACGCCGGCATGGTGCAGTTCAAAGATGTCTTCCTCGGGACCGACACCCGCCCGTATACCCGCGCGGTCAACGCGCAAAAATGCATGCGCGTCTCCGGAAAACATAACGACCTTGACCAGGTGGGGCGCGATAACACCCATCACACTTTCTTCGAGATGCTGGGCAACTGGTCCTTTGGCGATTACTACAAAAAAGAAGCCATTTCCTGGTCCTGGGAGCTGCTCACCCAGGTGTGGGGCTTAGACAAAAACCGCATTTGGGCGACCACATTCAAGGATGAGCTAGGGCAAATTCCGGAGGATAACGAAGCTGCGCAAGTTTGGCTCAGCCAGCCGGGCTTCGACCCCAGCCACCTGGTTACCTCGGGGCGTAAAGATAACTTCTGGGAGATGGCAGAAACTGGTCCTTGTGGACCGTGTACCGAAATCCATTGGGACCTAGGCCCAGAGGCTTGCGAGAAACAAGGCGAACCCGGGCATGTCTGCGCAGTCAACGGCGATTGCGGCCGCTTCACCGAGATTTGGAATAACGTATTTATCCAATATAACCGCCTTTCGCCCAGCGAGCTCGTCCCGTTGCCCAAGCGGCATGTGGATACGGGCATGGGCTTCGAGCGCATTGTCGCCATCATTCAAGGCGTGCGTGGCAATTACGACACCGACTTGCTCGCGCCGCTGCTGGACGTGGTACAAGCCCTTGCCGGCCATACGCGCGAGCAGCGCCAACAGAACTTGACGCCTTACCGCGTCATTGCTGACCATGTGCGCGCCGCCACCTTCCTCATCGCTGATGGCGTTGTGCCGGGGAACCTTGGCCGCAACTACGTCTGCCGCATGATCATCCGCCGAGCTGCCCGCTTTGCACGTAAATTGGACTTGACCGAGCCTTTTATGGCACACGTTGCAGCGAAAGTCATCGAGATTTACACGGGATCTTATCCCGAGGTCAAGCAGAGTGAAGCCCTGATCTTTGATACGCTTACCCGTGAGGAGCAGCGCTTTGCCGAGACGTTGGATGCAGGCTTTGCCGAACTCAACCGCCTGATGACTGCTATGCGCGCTGAAGGGCAAACTGTTTTGGATGGCAAGGCTGCCTTTGATCTTTACGCGACCTTGGGATTTCCATTGGAGATCACGCGCGATATTCTGGCTGAAGAGGGATTAAGCGTGGATGAAGCCGGTTTTTACCAAAGCATGGAAGAGCATCGTATCGCCTCCGGGGCTGGAAAAGCCTTTGGCGAGATAGGCGGTAAAAACGTGGAGAATTACCAGCGCGTGCTGCAGGATTTGGTCACTGCCGGCAAGCTTGGCGCCCAAGGCGTAGCCTATAACCCTTATGACCGTTATGAGGCGGCATCTCCTTTACTTGCGATATTCCAGAACTCGCAGCCCGTGCAAGAAGCGCAAGCCGGCGATAATGTAGAGCTGCTGTTAGCCGATACCTGCTTCTATTTGGAATCCGGCGGGCAAGTCGCTGATAGCGGCATCATCACCTCGGACCCGCCCAGCAAGTGGGAAGTAAAGGTAGATGAGGTGCGCCGGCCGGCAGCTGGTGTGATTGTGCATGCTGGGCATGTGGTTTTTGGCACGCCCAAGGTGGGGGATCGTGCAATTGCACGGGTCGATCGGGAGCGCCGCAGGGCAATTATGCGCAACCATACTGCCACGCACCTTTTACATGCTGAACTGCGCAAGGTCTTAGGCGATCAGGTGCGACAGGCGGGCTCACTGGTAGCACCGGATCGGCTGCGTTTTGATTTCACCTACCCCAAGGCTATCACCCAAGATGAACTTGCCAAGGTAGAAGCGGGTGTAAATCGTGAGATTTTCGCTGAGCATGACCTAAATATTCAAGTGAAACCGTTGGAACAAGCCGTCAGTGAAGGCGCAATGGCGCTTTTTGGCGAGAAATATGGCGCCGAGGTGCGCACGATTCGCATTGGAGAAGAGGACGACGTGGTTTCCTATGAGTTGTGCGGCGGCACCCATGTGCACAATACTGCTGAAATTGGGCTCTTTTTAATCACCAGTGAAAGCAGTGTCGCCGCTGGCATCCGCCGTATCGAGGCGGTTACGGGCTGGCAAGCTTACAATTTTGCCCGGGAACACCTGAATACCCTGCAAACAGCAGCGCAGGTGCTCATGGTTGCGCCTCAGGAGGTGCTAGCTAAGCTGCAAGCTCTGCAAGCGCAGTTAGATCATCTGGAAAAGGAAAATGCTCAGCTGCATTCCCGCTTGGCACAAGAAGCTTTCAACACAGCTCTTAGCAAGGTGCAGTACGTTGAAGGTGTGCCTGTACTGGCTGCAATTATCCCAAGTGCTAATGCCGAGACCTTGCGTAGTTTAGCAGATCAATTCCGTCAGCGTTATCGTTCAGGTGTGGTGGTGCTGGCTTCTGCTTTGGAAGGCAAACCCTTAATTATTGCAGCTGTTACCCCTGACCTGATTAAGCGTGGGCTAAAAGCGGGGGATCTCGTCAAACGCGTAGCAGCTGTGGTGGGCGGGGGCGGAGGCGGCAAGCCAGAACTCGCTCAGGCTGGTGGCAAGGACGCTTCCAAATTGGCACAGGCGTTGGATCGGGTGCCAGCTTACATTCGCGAAAACTTAACAGCGTGACCTGAAAATATGGCTAAAGACCTCACCCCGATACGGCAGCAATATTTGGATATTAAGAAGCAATATCCAGATGCGATTGTCTTTTTCAGGTTGGGTGATTTCTATGAAACCTTTGATGAGGATGCTGCCATTGCCTCGCAGGTGTTGGATATTGTCCTCACCTCACGACCGGTGGCGAAGGGTGTGCGCGTGCCGATGGCGGGCATTCCTTACCATGCAGCAGAAAATTACCTCGGCAGGTTGATCGAGCATGGGTATCACATTGCCATCGCTGAACAGGTGGGTGACCAGCCGGATAAGGGGCTTTTTTCACGGGAGGTTGTCCGTGTAGTTACACCTGGCACGGTGGTGGAGCCTGGGCTGCTTCCCATTGCTCAGAATAACTACTTAGCGAGCGTCTTTATTCAGGAGAATAAGGCTGGCATCGCCTACCTGGATGTCACTACGGGTGAGTTTGCTGGCACGCAGGTTGAGGGTGAGGACCTTCAAGCACAGGTGCGTTCCGAGCTGATTCGCATCAACCCTTCCGAGACGCTGTACTCCGAAGCCCAAGTATTGGGCAACAGCTTACCGGGCACGCAGACTCCTGTTCCTAATTGGTATTACGAGCCCGGCAGAGCTGAGGAACTGATGAAGGCGACTTTTGGGGTAAGCAGCTTAGACGGCTTTGGCTTACACGATCACGCGCTTACGGTGCAGGCTGCCGGAGCGCTGCTCAAATACTTGCAAGAAACGCGCAGAGATGCGCTTAAGTCCCTTTCAGGCTTCAACACATACAGTCTTTCCGATTTTATGCTCTTGGATGCAGAGACGCGGCGCAATTTGGAGCTTACCGAAACTTTGCGCGAAAATAAGGTGGATGGATCCCTGCTGGGCGTGTTGGATCAGACGCGCACACCGATGGGCAAGCGCTTGCTGCGCCAATGGGTGAATAAACCCTTGCTCAATCTGCAAGCGATTAACAGCCGGCTGGATATGGTGGAATTCTTTTTCCAAAATGGCGTGCTCCGCAAGCAAGTGAGCGAGCTCTTAGCAAAATTCCATGACCTGGAACGCTTGATCAACCGTATCAGCAGCCAGGCAGCCCGCCCGCCGGATTTAGTTGCTTTGCGTGAAGATTTTGCGCTCCTACCGCAGCTTTTAGAATTGCTGCCGAGTGAAACGCCTGCGCTGCAGCCAATCTTGATGAAACTGCACACCTTTGATCAGGAAAAAGCTTTGCTCGATGCGGCAATTGCGGATGACCCGCCTGCGACCTTAGCCAATACCGGCATCATCAAGCCGGGGTTTTCCAGCGAGTTGGATGGCATTCTTTCTTCTTCACAGCACGCGCGGGAATGGATCAATAATTTAGAGCGAGAAGAACGCAAGCGTACCGGCATCAAGACGCTCAAAGTGGGCTTCAATAAAGTCTTTGGGTACTATATCGAGATTAGCCGGGGCAGCGCAGACCAAGCCCCTGAGGAATACATCCGTAAGCAAACTTTGGTCAATGCCGAACGCTTTATCACACCGGAGCTGAAGGAATATGAATCGCTTGTGCTGAACGCTGAGACTCAAATCCACGAAGTGGAGCTGAAAGTTTTCCGGGCGGTATGTGAGCAGCTGAGCACATCCGCCAGCGAAGTTTTAGCAGCAGCACGGGCAATTGCAGAGCTCGATTGCGTCGTTTCGTTAGCCAATGTGGCTGCCCTCAATGATTATGTGCGCCCAGTTGTGAAAGCCGAGAAAGGGATCAAAATCCTCGCCGGCAGGCACCCCGTGGTAGAGAAACTCAACACAAGCGAGCGCTTCATCGCGAACGACTTGGTTTTCGAAGAGGGTGAGATTATCCGCGTGATTACCGGACCTAACATGAGCGGTAAGTCTACTTTTCTACGCCAGGTGGTGCTGATTGTGCTGATGGCGCAGATTGGCAGCTTTGTGCCCGCCGATGCAGCTGAAATTGGGTTGGTGGACCGCATCTTCACGCGCATCGGCGCCCAGGATGCAATTCATGCGGGGCAGTCCACCTTTATGGTGGAAATGATTGAGACGGCGAATATCCTCAATAACGCCACGCCGCGCAGTTTGCTCATTTTGGATGAGATTGGGCGCGGGACGAGCACCTATGACGGCCTTTCGATTGCATGGGCGATTGTAGAATACCTGCACAGCCATCCGCGGCTCAAGCCGTATACTTTGTTTGCCACGCATTACCACGAGCTCACCGAGTTAGCTGAGATTCTGCCGGGTGTACGCAATTACAACGTCGCTGTGAGCGAGTCTGAAGGCAAGGTGGTTTTTTTGCACAAGATTGTGCCAGGGGGCGCCGACCGCTCGTATGGCATTCATGTGGCACAGTTAGCCGGCTTGCCAGCGCCAGTAATTGAACGCGCTAACCAAATCCTTAAGCAGCTTGAGGCGACCTCTGGGAAGACCATTCCAGAAAAGGTTAGCAGCCAAGATCAACTGCGGCTCTTCCCGGAAAATAACCCCTTAATGGAAGCCTTTAAGAAGGTTGACCTGAATGCGCTCTCTCCCATTCAAGCGCTGAATTTGCTGTATGAGTGGCGCCGAGACTTCTTCCCAGATGAACCAAATGAAAATGAATAATTGAATAAGTTATAGCCAGTTGGGCTGACCACGCAGGAAGTCAGCGCCGCTCATGGGTTTTTTGCCTTCTGGTTGGACGCGGTCGAGCACCAGCAAGCCTTGTGCAGTGCCCACCGCTGGGTTCTCATTGACAATATAATGCGCGCCGATGGAGCTATCAAAGGTGTCATGGGGGTGCGCTGCCAAGACTTTGAGCTGCCGGTTGTTGAAGTCGAAATAGGTACCCGGCCAAGGCTGATAGGCATTCACTTTTCGGGTTAGCTCCAGCGCGGTCCGATTGAAATCCAATAAGCCGTCGGATTTCTTCAACATGGGGGCGTAGGTTGCCTCTTTTTCATTCTGGGGCAATGGAGCGACCATGCCATCTAAGTAAGAGGGGAGGATTTCAATCAGCGTACGTGCACCGAGTTCAGCTAATTGCTTTGAAAGCTGGCTGCCGGTGGTCCCAAAAGGGAGTGGGACAGAGCGTTGGGAAAGGATCGGGCCGGTATCCAGACCTTCATCCATGAGCATAATTGTCACGCCGCTATGATCATCGCCGGCAGCAATGGCAGCTTGAATAGGAGATGCGCCCCGCCAGCGTGGCAGCAGCGAGGCATGCACATTCAAGCAGCCTTTGGGAGGTAAATCCAGCACAGCTTTGGGGAGAATTTGACCAAAAGCTGCTACAACGATCAGGTCCGGCGCCCAGGCTGCAAGGTGGTCGAGCACTTCGGGCTTGCGCAAAGATACTGGCTGATAAACTTCCAAACCCAGAGACTGTGCAGCCTGCTTTACTGGCGAGGCTTGCGGTTGGCGTCCGCGCCCGGCAGGGCGGTCCGGCTGAGTAACGACGCCTACGACCTGGTAATGCTCATGCAACGCTTGCAGAGTGGGGAGCGCAAAATCGGGTGAGCCCATAAAGACGATGCGCGTATCCATGGCGAGATTTTATCACGACACGAATAATGATATATGACTTTGAGCATGATTTCTGCCATGACAAAATTGAAAAATTTAACCAAATTGTTTGATATAATTCACCTTCGGCATTGTGCCAAAAATGAAATCTTTACACGGTGCGCAATGCGCCGTGATATTTTGCAAAATTATTTGAAAGGTCAACACTCATGAAAGAATTTTCTACAGCCTCAGTACGCAACATTGTGCTTGCGTCCCATAGCAGTTCCGGTAAGACGATGCTCACCGAAGCATTCCTCTACTATACCGATGCTACCACACGCCTCGGTAAAATCGAAGATGGGACCACAGTCTCCGACTTTGATGAAGAAGAGCAGCGCCGTGGGATTTCCTTATACACCTCGGTTATTCCAGTCCTCTACAAAGATCTCAAGCTGAACTTGCTGGATACGCCCGGCTATATGGATTTTATCGGGGAGGTGATCTCCGCGATGCGTGTAGCAGATTGTGCCGTTGTGCTGATAGATTCCGTTGCCGGCTTAGAAGTTGGCACCGAGATGGCAATGCAATATGCGGCGGAATTCAACCTGCCGATGATCATGGTTGTGAATAAAATGGATCGCGAGAATGCTAATTTTCAAAAAGCGGTCGCATCCGTTGAGGAAGGCACAGACTACCGACTCATCCCGATGCAGCTCCCCTGGGGAGAAAAAGCCAACTTTCAGGGTGTGATTGACTTAGTGAGTATGAAAGCCTATAAAGGCGATGGTAAAACGGTTGTGGATATCCCAGAGGAGTATAAAGCCCAAGCAGATGAAGCGCGCCTAAAATTAGTCGAGGCTGCAGCCGAGGGCGAAGACTCCCTGCTCGAGCGTTACTTCGAGAATGGTAGTCTTTCCAATGAAGAAATTCTGCAAGGAATGCGAAAAGCCATTGGAACGAGCAATGTCATTCCCGTTCTCGTGGCAGCTGGTGCCCACATGATTGGCATTGGGCCATTACTGGATGCCTTGGTTGCCTTAGCACCCTCCCCGTTAGATCGACCCGCAGCTGTGGCGCAATCTCCTCAAGGCGAGGTGAAGTTAGAACCTTCCGATACCGGACCGTTAGCTGCCTACGTTTGGAAGACCACTGCAGACCCCTTTGTGGGACGGCAAACATTCTTCCGTGTATATTCCGGCGTGATGGTCTCCGATTCTCGCGTTTGGAACGCAAATAAAGGTGAGGAAGAGCGTTTAGCTAACGTTCAGGTACCTTTTGGCAAAGAGAATCTGCCTGTGCCGGCGATTCACAGTGGCGATATTGGAACGGTGGCAAAATTGGCTGTTACCACCACGGGAGATACCCTCACCACGCGTGAACAAAACCTGATCCTACCCAAGCCAAGCTACCCTAACCCGCTTTACCGCGTGGCAGTTGCACCAAAGACGCAATCGGATGCAGCTAAGATGAGCAGCACCCTGACGCGCCTGTGCGAAGAAGATTTAACCCTCTCATGGGAAATGGAACCTGCCACCAAGCAAACGCTGCTATTTGGTATGGGGGATCAACACATCGACGTAGCTGTCCGGCGAGCAGAGACCAAGTTCCAGCTTTCAATGAACTTACTGGAACCGAAAGTGCCCTACGAAGAGCATATTACCAAAGAAGCCAGCGCAATGTATCGCCACAAGAAGCAAACCGGCGGTGCCGGTCAGTTTGGTGAGGTTCACTTACGTGTCTTCCCCATCCAAGATGAAGATTTCACCTTTAGCAATGACGTCTTTGGCGGTGCAATCTCTAGCAGCTATATGGCACCAATCGAAAAAGGGATCCGCTCCGTGATGAAAGAAGGCGTTATAGCCGGCTACCCGGTGCATAATGTTGGTGTCTCGGTGTTCGACGGCAAAGAGCACCCGGTCGATTCTAAACCGATCGCCTTTGAAATTGCCGGGCGTGAAGCTTTTAAGTTAGCTTTCAAGGATGCCAACCCGGTGCTTTACGAACCCATTATGAAAGTGACCATCACCGTGCCAGAAGCCAACATGGGTGATGTGCTGGGCGACCTCAACACCCGCCGAGCTCGCGTGCAAGGCATGGAAACCGATAAGGGTCGCTCAGTGGTTACTGCAATGGTGCCACTGGCAGAAATGCTGCGCTACACGACCACCCTGCGCTCTATGACTGGGGGACGGGGTTACTTTACCATGGAGTTCGACCATTATGACTTGGTGCCAATTCACCTGACCCAAGCGATAATCGAGGCACGCCAAAAAGAACTAAAATCCGAAGATTAGCCTTCGTTTAAGACCAATACAGCCGCCCTGGTTTGGACGGCTGTTTTTGTTTTAAGCAATTCTCTCAACTTTTGGTTTACGTTTCAACTCTGAAAGCAGAGCTTCCGCCACGGGGATGCAGTCGGCTACCACGCGTTCATCAGCTACCTGGAAGATTGGGGCGTGCGGGTCTTTATTCACCGCAATAATATACGTCCCTTCGGCTAAGCCAGCTAAGTGCTGCACAGCTCCCGAGATGCCAAAAGCTAAGTACACTTTTGGCGAAATGGTGATGCCAGTTTGCCCGACTTGATGCGCATAAGGCAGCCAACCAAGGTCCACCACTGCCCGGGAGGCTGCTAAACCCGCGTTTAGTGCTTGTGCCATATTTTGGAAGAGGGGCAAAGCGCGTGGGCTGCCGATGCCTCTGCCTACACCAATCACTACTTCTGCTGATTCTAAGCTCAAAGTTTCGCTTGTTGTGAGGCTTAAGGCTAACTGCTGAATCAAGTGGTTACCTGGCAAATGCACCTCAGCAAGGGTTAGGCTGCCCCGCCGGCTAAAATCGGGCACAAGTGGCTGCATCACGTGGGGGCGGACGGTTGCCATCTGCGGGCGTCGATTACGGCAGAGGATGGTTGCCATCAGGTTGCCGCCAAAAGCTGGCCGGGTTTGGTGCAGCAAGCCGCTCTGCGTGTCAATCTCTAAGCGAGTACAGTCAGCAGTCAAGCCTGTCTCCAAGCGTGAGGCGATCCGTGGGGCAATGGAGCGTCCGAAGGCTGTCCCGCCAATCAGAAAAATAGAAGGCTGGTAAGCTTGCGCCAATTGAGCTAAGGCAAGCGGATAAAGCAACTCATCGCGCTGGTCAAGTTCTGCCAATGGCACCACCAGCACTGCATCGGCACCATAAGCCCAAAGCTGTTGATAAACTTGGGCAGCCCGCTCGCCCAGCACGATCGCGCACACAGGCTCTCCGCTACTTGCAGCGAGGCGGCGCGCTTCACCCAAGAGCTCAAAAGTCACCTGTTTGAACTGCCCCGCAAAAAACTCGGCAAAAACCCAAATTCCCCTTGCCTGAGAGTTTGGTTGGATTGCTTGCGGTAAGCGGAGCTCAATAGCCTCATAACGGCAAGCCGGCACGCATGCACCACAAAAAACACATGCCTCCGAGATAACCGCTATGCGCCCCTGCATGCTAATGGCGCCATAAGGGCAGGCTGGCAAACACTTACGGCAGCCGATGCATTTTTCCGGCAGCACCTGGATCTCAGCCATGCATTTCCCTCCCTGTTTGTTTCTGCAAGCTTGCCAAGATTTGCTGCGCGATTTCTGGCAGCGTGCCTTCCAATAGATGGCTGGTTTTATGGTGCTCCGGCACAAAAGTGGCGATGACTTGCGTGGGGGAGCCTTCCAACCCAATATGACCAAGGTCAACTTCCAGATCATCTGCTTTCCAAATGAGGATATCGGATTTCTGTGCCCGGCGGAAACCTGCCAGTGTTGGAAAGCGCGGGGTGTTGATCTCCTTAACCACGGTGAGCAATGCTGGCAGCTGTACCTTAAGGCGCGCGTAGCCTTCATCGATCATTTTTTGGCATGTAAGCATCCCAGTGTTGACCTCTTCAATTTTAGTCACAGCCGTAGCATGTGGAATGCCTAACTTCTCTGCTAATTCTGGGCCAACCTGAGCTGTATCGCCATCAATTGCTTGCCTGCCGCATAAGATTAAGTCCACTGTGCCAAGTTTGTGGATTGCAGCTGCTAAGGTAGTTGCTGTAGCGAGCGTATCCGCACCGGCAAAGCGGCGGTCAGTCAGCAAGATGGCTTGGTCTGCCCCCATAGCCAGTGCTTCCCGCAGTAATATTGCAGCACTAGGGATACCCATAGTCATCACGGTTACCGTGCCGCCATGCGCCTCGCGCAAGCGCAGCGCTTCTTCTAAGGCATAAGCGTCAAAGGGATTGAGCATCAGCTCCACGCCTTCGCGGATGATCGTACGGGTGCGTGGGTCCAACTGAACCCGTGTGGTAGCGGGCACTTGCTTTATGCAGACGACAATCTCCATGCTGCCTTCAAGCCTCCAGCGGGAACATATTCCCAGGGTTGAGCAGCCCCTGGGGGTCGAAGCAGCGCTTGAGCGTGCGCATTTCCTCCAGAGCCTGTGCGCCATAGAGTTCAGCAAGCAAAGCATGCTTTAGCTTACCAATCCCATGCTCAGCCGAAACTGTTCCACCGGCGGCTACTACCGCCCGTGCCCATTGCTCAAAAAGCTGCTTACCTTGAGCATATTCAGATTCATTGTGGGGGAGGATGTTCACATGGAGGTGATTATCGCCAATATGCCCAAACTTTAGCGCTTCCAAACCAGCTTGCGCGAGTGTATCTTCATAGAGACGCATGACCCAATCGAGTTTATCATCCGGTACAGCCATATCACTGCCCAACTTGGTTAGATTGGGATGTTGCCGCTTGCGCTCAGCAATGATGCGGTTGATGCTTTCAGGAATCGCATGTCGGAAAGTGATGAGCTTTTCCAAGTCTTGCCGCGAAAGCGCTAACCACGTGGCGTGCTCATCTCCGCCTGCAGCATTGAGCAGATCAGCCAGTCGACTGATAGACTCATCGCGCTTGGGTAAGCTCTCAGCGGTGAACTCGGTGTAGATTGCGCTCTGAGCTGTTGGATTGAGCGCTGGGATACTCTGATGAGCATGGAGCTGTTCTTGCTCGTTGCGGATAAGCGCCAAGCAGGCTTGGTCAAAATATTCGATGGCAATTGGCTGCTCGGTTTGTGGCAGGGTTTTTAAGGTGTGTACATAGGCCAAAGCATTCTGCTCGTTCGTGAAAAATGCCATCGTCCCCCAGGTGAAGGCAGGCTGCGGGGCTAAGGCTAATGTGATCTCGGTCACAATTCCAAGAGTTCCTTCCGAACCAATAAAAAGATCAATAAGATCCATATTCTCATGGACGTAATAGCCAGAGGCGTTTTTGACCTGCGGCATGTGGTAAGCCGGCAGTTGACCAGTTATCTGGCTGCCGTCATCCAAGCGCAACGTAAACTGCCGACCTTGAGCAAATTGTTCACCGCGGCGTAAGGTGAGGCTCTTGCCGTTAATAAGCAGCAAGCGCAACCCAAGCACGTGCCTGCGCATGGAACCGTAGCGGTAGGACTTTGCCCCCGAGGCATTGGTTGAGACCATCCCGCCGATCGAAGCGGTAGTCTCGGTGATATCCGCCGGCAAGAACCAAGCGCCGTTCTGCTGAAAGCGCCGAAAGGCAGATTGTGCTTGAGCATTCCAGCTTGATGTATCAAAAGATTTTTCGGCAATAGCTTTGTTGAGCTGGTTGAGCTGCACGCCAGGTTGAACCGAAAGCAAGAAGCACTCATGCTTGGCATCCCATGCTATTCCGGTGATGCGATTGAGTTTACTTAGGTTGAGGATATGCCCGCCTGTGGGCACCGCACCGCCGGTAATGCCCGTGCGCGCGCCTTGTACCGTGAGCGTTTGATGAGCTTGGCAAACTGCGAGCAAAATCTCGCGGATTTCCGCTTCACTTTCTGGGAAGGAAATGCTCTGCGCCTGTCCGGTGACTTTGGACTCGTCACTCAGGTAAGGCTGGATTATTTGAGGGTCGCTCAGAATTTGTCCTGGCATCCTGCCAATTGTAAAGCAAAATTATGGCAAGCGGATTTTTTCGATCAAGGAGCATCGAAGATATTGCTTATTAAACATGTTTTCCGCCGGTCTATTGAGTGCCTAGCCTGCCCATAGGGGACCATGTAAGAATGGGGAACAGTGTTGGTCAAGGTATCTAATCAGTGCAGCAGTAAAACTGCTTTATTAGGATTACTTATCCCAACCCACCTGCCGGAAAGCGTCTGGTAACCCAGAAATGATGTCTTCTGGGGTGAGGGCACGCTCCGTGAGCAGCTCGGCTTGCAGGTCGGCTGCAAAGCCATGCAAGTAAACCGCTCCGCAAACCGCCTCCCGCAAGGGCAAGCGCTGCGCTAAGAGCGAGCCAAGAAGCCCGCTCAGCACGTCCCCAGAGCCTGCTTTTGCCATGCCCGAATTCCCAGAGGTGTTGATCCACACTTCTTGGGTGCCCTGCTCTGGTGGGAAAGCGATTACTGTTCCGGCGCCCTTGAGGACCACCACGCTGGCAGTCAGTGCAGCCAAAGTTTCTGCGCAGGCAATGCGATCCCGCTCGACCATCGCAGCCATTTCTGGGCAAAGCCGGCGAAATTCACCCGGGTGCGGGGTGAGGATGGCAGGTTCTAACCCGCTTTGCGTGCGCGCTCTCAGCGCAGCCCGTCCGGCTTCTAAAAAGTCAGGCTCAGCAAGCAGGTTTAACCCATCAGCATCCAATACCAATCGGGGTGCCTCTGCAATCGCTGCCAACACTAAGCTATTCAGGTCGGGGCGCGAAGGCGTGCTTTTGCCCATGCCAGGGCCAACCATAGCGGCATCGCAGCTTTCTAGTTGTTGTTTCCAGAAATCTAACTGTGCCGCGGCGATTGTTCCTTGCCCTAAAGGCTTCTCTGGGAGAGGTGCGCTCAGCAGCGAGGGGGCTGCCTCGAGCACCGCTGTGTAAATTTCGGTTGGCACCGTGAGGGAGACGTAACCTGCGCCACTCATTTCAGCTGCACGCCCGCTCAATATTGCTGCGCCTGCCAAGCCCGGGCTGCCTGCCAGGATAGCTAAGCGCCCGAAGGTCCCTTTATGAGCGTCCGTTGGACGCTGCGGACGCCATGCGCGCAGCTCTTCAGCAGTTAATGCTGAGGGTGTGTGCAACCCCTTCTGTTGCCAGACCTGGTCCAAAAAACTTTCTGGCAGGTCCAGATCATGCACGCGCACTTTGCCGGCTGCTTTACGCCCCGGGTAGCTCACCAACCCCGTTTTTATATAAAGGAAGCTCAATGTTTCATCAGCTTGGATGACCGTTGGCGCTACCTGACCGTGGTCAGCCTGCACACCAGAGGGTAAATCTACCGCTAATACCAGTGCCCCTTGCTCCATACGGGCTTGATTCACCTTGCGAGCTAAGCGCTCGAACTCTGCGCTTAGAGGTCGGTCAGCTTTAAATCCGCCGCCATATACGGCATCGATGATCAAGCCGTCTGAGGGCTCAAAAGCCGAGAATGGCTGCGGCGTAATGCCCAAGTTGAGGCAGATTTGGCGATTGAGGTGGGCATCACCTTGGTTATCTTCGGCTGCTTCAGCTTCGAAAATCTGCAGGTCTGGTGCACGACCTAAGAGCATCCGCGCTGCAGCAAAGCCATCTCCGCCGTTATTCCCCGCGCCACAAAGCACCATCACCTGCTGGAGATCGTGCTCCGCTACCAGCTGCAAGGCACGCTCTGCCACAGCATGGGCTGCTGATTCCATCAGTAATAAGGTCGGGATGCCAGCATCAGCAGCGGCTTTTTCGAGAATCTGTTGTTCGTTCGCGCCAATAGTCCGCATGTTCACCTCGCAAGGTAAAATGTGAATGCTGATGAAGGAAAAACAAAAAATTGCTTTATTGCGCGTACGCTTTTTGTTCTGAAATTCAGTGTAATCATTACAAACAAGGTAATATGCTGAGAGAATTAATAATAATCTCGCAAGGAACTTTTGTACTTAGGGTTACGCAGCTTGCGTAAAGCCGTGCTTTCGATTTGGCGGATGCGTTCGCGTGTCAAACCGAAGCGCTCACTAATCTCCTCCAACGAATGGTTAATCCCATCGGTCAAGCCAAAGCGCATCTCCAATACTTCGCGCTCACGTTCAGTCAACGTGTCCAACGAGCGCTGCACACTTTCGCGCAGGTCTTCCAAGATGACCTCTTCAATCGGTTCGGATGCGTCAGCGTCCTCGATGTAATCCGCCAAGGTGCTGTTGTCTTCATCGCCTATGGGGCTCTCCAAGGAGATGGGTTCTTCGCTGATTTTTAGGATTTGCTCGACCTTTTGGGTAGCATCATCCCAGCGGCGTAAACAAGCTGGATCTAATTTATCGCGGGTATAGTCCGCTCTTTTTATAGCCTTCTGATCTATTTCATCGAGAAAGCCGGAATCCACAGCAATCTCGGCAAAAGTTGGCTCCCGGCCAAATTCCTGAACTAATTTGTGCTGTACTTTCATGAGTTTACTGATAGATTCAACCATGTGCACAGGGATGCGAATCGTACGCGCGTTTTCCAAGATGTACCGGCTCACGGATTGACGGATCCACCAGGTGGCATAAGTGCTAAAGCGAAAACCGCGGGTTGGATCATATTTCTGCACAGCACGCAGCAAGCCAATGTTGCCTTCTTGAATGAGATCCATGATGTTGATCCCCCTGCCGGTATAGCGTTTGGCTACGCTCACCACCAAGCGCAGGTTATATTCCACCAACTGGCGCCCTGCCGCCTTAGCATTTTCATGTATTTGCTCCACGCATTGGCGGTTTTCTGCCTCGCTGGGAAGTGCTTCGGTCAGCATATCCCAGTCAGGTAGGTTTTGCTGCTGGTTAACATGGCTCAGTAGGGTTTGTAAAAATTGCGGCGGCAGCAAATAGGCATCTAAGTAGAACCGGCAAAGATCGCGTGCTAAAATCTCCCACTCATGATCCTGCCCCCAACGCTCATCGCGCAAGTAGGTATAGACGTACGAATCCTTACTTTGTAAACAGTCTTGGTGCAGCGCTCCGGCTTCTTCCAGCACGGCACTAAGCCTTGGTGGCGCTTTGTGCACATGCTCGGCATCCAACTCCACCTGGGACCAAGTCGATTTCATGTCTTTGTATACCGCTTGCACGTCTAATAGCTTTGCCGATGTGAGATATGTTCTTAGGCGCTTTTCAGCCTGCACGCAAATTGCGAGTCGAAACTCACCTTTATCGTCTAATAATTTACTCCGATTGATTTCCTGCAGATAAAGCTGGATAGGTTCACCCACCGGTGTGGCGTTCTCTAAAACTGGTAGGTAATACTCTTTGATGTCTTCCTCGTCATAAATAAAATCTTCATCTTCAAATTGAGGAGTGTTTTCCTCCTCATCTGGTTCTAAGGGATGATCTTCCATCTTCATTAAATCCTTATTAATCAGGTTTACCGATTGGGTCGATAGGATAAATTGGTGCCGCCGGCTAATGGCGATTGCAAAGCCAGATCTAAAATGCGGCGTTGATTGAGCAGTTCGAGCAATAAAATCTGGGCTTCTTCTTCGCTAAAGGTTTTTTCTTCTAATTCCGATTGGAGAAACTGGATTTCTTGAATGCGATCCTGCACCACATTGCGGCGGATGCGCACAATGGTTCGCACTTGCTCTGCTAAGCGCTTTTCCTCTGAAGGCGGCAAGATTTTCCTCATTGGCATCGGCTCATCTTTTTCCTCTAAGCTCTCAGGGAGATTTTCCTCCAGATATTCCTTCGGAGACATTAAATCTTGGTCTAAGCTTGCTTTGACCAGTTTAAACCCTTGGTTGAAGTCACTTTCCGTAAAATCAGCTTCACCTAAAGGTTCCAACCCGAGCAATCCCAGCGAGCGGTTCAGCCGGTAAAGTGATTCTGGATCCCGAAGGAGGGCTTGCAAGGCTTCCTTCTCCAGGATGCGGTTACGAGAAGCGCTATCCGCTAGCGGGCTTGCCTCAGGGCTCTCCATTGCTTCCCGTTGCGCTCCTCGTGAGCGCCGCGGTTGGCGTTTCTGGGGTGCGGCAGCTAATAGGGCGCGCACATCCACACGCAACAGCCTTGCTAATTGCTCGCGGTAAGCCTCCCGTTCAACTGAGTCAGCCACATCTTCAATAAGAGGCAGCACTTGGGCTGCAATTTCCCGTTTGACTTTGGCGTCCTCCAGGTTCTGAGATGCAGCCAAAGTCTCCATCACATGCACTACCACGGGTTTAGCTTTGGCTACAATCTGCTCCCAGGCTTGTGGATCCGAAAGCACGATTTCATCTGGATCTTTGCCTTCAGGCAGTGTAGTTACGCGGATGTCTGCCCTCAGGCGCGCTTCTGCATGCAGCAAGCCGTGGGCATCGAAGCGCAGCTCGGTTTCTTGATCCAACGTTTGGCGCGCGGTTTCTAAACCGCGCAAGGTAGCTTTTTCACCCGCAGCGTCTGGGTCCAGAGCTAAGATGATGTTGCGCGAAAACTTTTTGAGCAACGTAAACTGGTCCTCCGTAAGCGCCGTACCCATTGGGGAGATGGCATTATGAAAGCCAGCCTGATGCAGACCGATGACGTCCATATAGCCTTCCACAATGACCGCTTGTTCACTTTTGCGGATCTCCCGGCGAGCCATATCTAAACCATAGAGCAAGCTGCCCTTATCAAAAAGCTCCGTGCGCGGGGAGTTGATGTATTTAGCTACGGTTTGATCCTCACTGAAAAGGATTCTGCCGCCGAAGCCTGCTATCTTCCCGTAAGTATCACGGATGGGGAACATCAGCCTTTGGCGGAAGCGGTCATAACTGGTACCATCTTCTCGCTGAGTAATAAGCCCAGAAGCTTCTAGCAAGCTTTGGTTGTATCCTTTGCGTTGCAGGGCGCTACCCAGCGCATTCCAAGATGAGGGGGCATAGCCCAATCCCCAAATCTTAATCGTTTCATCGCTCAA
>DNSH01000013.1 GCA_003499715.1 Candidatus Mesolinea sp.
TGAAAGGTGGGGGCTGGGCTGCGGTCTTTGTAGGCATCGCCGGCGAAAATCACCAGGTCCACCTGCTCCTCAATGGCGGTATCCACGATGGTATCCAGCGATTTGAGGAAGTCCATCACGCGCAACGGCAAGCCAGTGCGCGGGTCGTGCGCGCCATAGTTAGCGATATCGATGTGAGCATCCGCAAAATGAAGCAGTTTGATCATGGGGTAATTATAATGGATTGGGACCTACGTTAAGCTGCCCTGAGCCGCAATCACGGCAGTGGTACATTAATCCTTAACCAAGACTAAATCTACCTATTAATTCCGCCACAAGTTGATGTGTTCTGTCCCAGCAGATTAGGTCCAATCTTTCTTTATCAGTGTGTTCATCAAAGTAGCCAACGGATAAGTTAACACAAGGTCGAGCATCCTTATCACTCCAAACGCGCAAGTCAGAAATTCTTCCCTCACAAGGAACAAATTCGTTTTCCTCAGAAAAAATTCGACTTGATACTCTCGCCACCCTTTTCGCAAATTCTGGATTTGAATATTCTTTGGAACTGGATTTATACACAATGTCTTTACAATTTCCTCGGTCCAAGCTTATGCCAAAGGATACATCCTCAAAAAAATCAGGATCGATCGATTCTGCTCCGTATTGCCCTTTTTCCTCGCCAACCGTAAAGATAAATTTTAGAGGTGGGACTTCTCTGTAGTTCACCACTTCTTTAAGCAAGTTCAATATGATGGCTACGCCTGCCCGGTCATCTGCCCCCAGGATTCCATTTTCTCTCGAGACAATATTGTTTCTTTCAATAAGCTGATCCGACGAAGAAAATTTTCTCTTCACATCAAGATGAGCAGCTAACAACATATTTTTACCAGAATCTTCAGTGGATCTTCCGTGATCCCTTCTTCCCGTTCGTAATGAAATGGTAGAGCCTAAGATATTCCCCATATTGTCGACTCCGAAATCCAGGTAATTACGTAAAGAGTTAATCTTTTCCAGTTCATCCAGGACATATTCCCTGACAGCCTCTTCGTTACCTGTCTCGCCTGGAATTCGAAGTAATTCTAAGAGGGTTTGTTTTCTCGTCTCAAATATGCTATTCGTAATATGATCTATGTTGCGAATTTCACTTAGTTTAAGGGATAACTGGTATAGCTCATCTCTTTCAGCACTCAATTGGATGCCATCCCGAAAATAATATTGGACCGGTATTGAAAAAGACTTAAAGAGCTCAAGAGCTACCTGTGTGTCCTTCATGGTACAAAACGACAACCATGGGAGAGTTCTTCCATCTTTCCGAATATGACCAGCACAAGAGCCTGTTGTTATAAGACCCAAGCGGTTAATCTGGACAACAATACCACGCATGGGTGGCTCGACCAAGTCGATATTTCTGGTAATATTTCCCCATCCGCTCTCGACTCCTCCCTTATAAGTTTGTTGCAAGAGTTTATCGACTTCATCCAAATCCAACATCGGGTCCAGGATAATAATAGAATCATAATTGGATATGAAGTTGATTCCCAAGCTTTCTAAGTGGTTTTCCACTCGATGTTTTTCATCATCATAATTCCAATTAATTACGTTCTCTTTCACGCTGGGAACGACTGAACCACTAATTAATCCGGACATAATCAAAAAATCATACCAAGAAATAGACATAACAAGCTACCTTTTCGAACTACTTTGTAGATGTTCTGATAACTTATTAACAAATTCTCTTAATGAGGCTATATCATACATTCCGGTCCAATGTGGCCCTTCTCGATGAGAGTCAGGCTTGGAAAAGCTACCAAAACGTATACCTGTAATCTCATTTCCGTCATTTACCAATTCAATATTAAAATGCGCAACAGCATTCCTCATGTTCCTGACTAATTGTTTTAAATTTGAAACATGTGCATTATCTCCTGACGGGAGAGGCCATCCCTCCTTGACCATCATATCCCAGTTTTTGGGTTGAATCTTTTTATAGAGTTTTTCCTTCGGGAAAATTAACAGACCTAACATTGAGTTTAATAGCTGAGTAACTTCATAAACCTCACCGCCTTTTTGCTTTAAACATTCAATGGCTTTTAGGTTTTTTTGGGTTCTTGCGATAAACTCATCTTCCAAATCAAAATTGCTCATTTCTCCTCCTATGTTTTATTGTTATAGAGCAACAATAAATTTAGTCGGTACAGGTGGAAGAATCAAGACAAGCTCAAGAAAGGCAGCTTGTTAATTTTTTCATAAAGATGATTTACGCTTCGTGGAATTCACCTTCCATGACGACTTCATCATTGCCTCCCGGCTGATCGGGTTGGGGACCGGGTTGCGGTCCTTGTAGGCATCGCCGGCGAAAATCACCATGTCCACCTTTTCCTCGATGGCGGTATCCACGATGGTATCCAGCGACTTGAGGAAGTCCATCACGCGCAACGGCAAGCCAGTGCGCGGGTCGTGCGCGCCATAGTTGGCGATATCGATGTGGGCATCCGCAAAATGAAGCAGTTTGATCATGGGGTAATTATAACCATTGCCATAGACAGGATTGTATTAGGGCGCGACGCCCATAGCAGCTAATTCGTTTTCGGCTACCCACCAATCCGGGTGCCATACCAAGGCAGTCTTGAAATCGTTCACAGCTGCCTCCCAGTTGCCCAGCATTTTATTAGCGCGCCCGCGCCAAACCCAAGTCTCCGGGATAGCATCCTCCGGGGTGATGTCCAACACATAATTAGCCAAGTCGAGCACGTCCTGATAGCGGGCGGTGTTGAAATAGGCGAAGTATGGCCCGGTCTGATACCAAAACACACGCCAAGGGCGCTGATCGGTGGGCAGCTGGTCGTAGATGGCGAAAGCTTGGTCGTAAGCTTTTGCGGCGCCAGGGTAATCCTGCAATTCTACCAAGATCGAGCCGCGGCTGTACCAAGCGAAGAAGAGATCCATGCCTTCCAGGTGGTCGATGCGCGCCGTGGTTTGCTCGAGGGCAAAGCGCAGGTTGTAGTCTTTATCCCACTGCGGCCCGAGGATACGAGCCACCTCTTCGGTTTTATCGTAAGGATAAACAACCAGGTAGATATTATCGAACTGATCCCAGTAGCGGCTGATTTCATCATAGGACATGGTGATATCGCCTAAGTAAGAATCAGGGATGTTCACGCGCTGCTTGGCATCGTCATAACCGGTAATGATGCCATAATGCCCCATCCAACCCTCTTTAGCATTGATGTATCCACGTTCGATGAGGACAGGGTAACCAGCTGCCACGAGCTTCTTCACCAGGTCAATATTGCCGCCGTAGCGTACTACGCCGGTAAATTCGGTGTGTGCATTGACGTAATCGAGCATCTCATAAGGCATCACGTTGCGGTCTTCACGGCGCGGTTTGAGTGCCGCCGCTGTGACTGTTTGGTCACCTTCCCATCCCCAATAGGAAAGCAGCATGGCTAAGTTGGTTGGCCCGCAATTATTGAACTTCTGCATCTCCTGCTTGACACCCGTGAGCACCTTGGCGGTCGGTATGGGGGTTGGCGTGGGCGTAGGGGTAGAAGTGATGGTGGGGGTAAAAGTGGGCGCTTCTGTGGGCATCGCCGTTGGTGTTGGGGAGGGCTGCAGCGTTGGGGTGGCAGTGGGCGCCATGGCTGTCAAAGTAGCCACTACCTCTGGCAGCAAAGTGCCCTGACCCTGGGGATTGAAGGAAGCCTCCGCTGGGGGGTGAAAGAAATATTGTACCTTTGCACGGGCATTCGCCACATAGTAATATGCGCGGTCACCTATTGCCGGGATTTGATAGAGCCCGATTGCAGTCAAGATCAATGCGACAATAAGCACAACATAAAACCAGGGCTTTTGCCATAAGCTTTTCTTGGTTATTTTCTGTTGAAAATTTTTTGTTAGGTTCGTTTTCATGTTCTTGCGATTATAGCAGTTATTGTCAATTCTGATTTTAAGACAAAAATAAAGGCTGCCGTGAGGCAGCCTCATCATTTTTTACATTACCTAGGATTAGGCTTCGTGGAATTCTCCATCCACGACGTCGTCTCCACCTTGCTCAGTTCCGCCTTGTTGCGGTCCGCTTTGCGCTTCCCCTTGAGCCGGACCGGATTGGGTCTGCTGATATGCAGCCGATCCAATCGCCTGCATCAGGTCCTGCACAGCCTGTGTAGCGTTTTGGATAACCATCAGGTTATCGCCAGCTATAGCATCACGCAATTCTTTAATCTTGCCTTCCAGTTCGGAACGCTTGCCAGCCTCGACCTTATCGCCCATATCGCGCAGTAGTTTTTCCGCTTGATAAGCGGTGCTATCGCCGATATTGCGGGCTTCGATCAATTGCTTACGGCGTTCATCTTCGGCTTTGTGCTGTTCAGCCTCGCGCACCATGCGCTCCACGTCAGCTTTATTCAGGTTCGTTGAAGCGGTAATGGTTACCTTCTGCTCTTTGCCTGTGGCTTTATCCTT
>DNSH01000060.1:0-219 GCA_003499715.1 Candidatus Mesolinea sp.
CAAACTTTAGGCCAGCTCTCGAAGCGAGTTTTTAACCAGTTAGAATGCTTTGCTACCGCACTTCAACGGATAAACTAAAATCCTGCGGCTCATTGGTCTGATTAATCACATTGACCATATAGTCACCTAATTCGGGCAAAACCACCTCAAAGCTGCTGGATCCACTTTGCGTGGAGAGTAGGACATCACCACCGTTCACTTCATAAACCTCTAAAATGA
>DNSH01000060.1:433-13533 GCA_003499715.1 Candidatus Mesolinea sp.
ATTGCAGATTTTTCATAAATCCCTTCTGGGAAGTTCAACCGTTCAGGGAATTCCAAATATAAAGAATAATTTGCATCTGAGGGTACTGCCTTCACATCCAAATACCAATCGCCATCAGCTGGAAGATACCCTCGATAGGAACTCCCCTCCTCCTCAAACGATTGCAATACCCTTCCAACGGAATCAAAAATCGAGAGGAATACATCATTGGTGCTTTGCAAGTCCACGCTAATTAATTGGTCTTTTTCTCCCCAGAATATATAACGGCAGGTTGTATCACCAGCAACACCACCTTCCAGGGTAAGGTTTGTGCCGCCTTCATCAAAGCTAATGCGTACCGGTTTGCACACCAGAGGCAAATCCAATGGGAGATCGCTACCTGTAGTGGGTAGACTCCCAACCGTCTCGCTTTCCTGGGGAGCTTGGGTTGGCTGCGCCTCAGGGCTGGGTACCGTTTGCCCCGCACAGCCCGCCAAAATCAAACCGCCGATGACACAAATACCAATCAAGGTTTTCATTCTCAACATTGTTTTCCTCAATTTACGTAATCTCTTCTTCTATGTTTTATCCACAGTAGATAAGCTCAACGAACCATTATAATTGCATTATCTATACTTGCATTATCGTGAACATTATAAACAGTTATAAATGCAGTGTAATCATTCTTAATATACTCACAATTATGTTATGATTCAAGTCGTACAGTTTTCGTTGCATAAATATTGGAGCAGATATGACTAAGACTTTATTACTGATGCGGCATGGGAAATCCAGTTGGAAAGACAAGAAAATCCCCGACTATGAACGCCCGCTGAAAAAGCGCGGAAAAGCAGCTTCTGCTGAAATTGGCAAAATATTGCGCGAAAACGAACTAATTCCACAAGCAATCTTCTCCTCACCCGCCTTGCGTGCCAGTGAGACTGCTGAAATCGTTGCCAAGGAAAGCGGATTCCCCGGTAAAATCACCTTTATCGATTCCTTCTATATGGCTGAGCCTGATGTCTATATCAATTACCTTAAAGGTTTGGATGATAGCTTGGAACGCGTGATGATTATCTCCCATAACCCCGGCTTGGAAGCATTTATGCAGCTTTTGGATGGACGCTTGGAGGCATTGCCCACCGGATCTTTGGCTTACCTGTGCCTCGATATTAACCATTGGTCTGATCTTTCATTCGAAACCAATGCTGAGCTAATTGGTTTTTGGGATGCAGAAACTGAATTGGAACAAAAAAAAGAAAAGGAAACCCTAGAAAAGGAGGAAAAAGAAATGGCAAAAGACAAGAAAGATAAAGAAAAGAAGGATAAAAAGGAAAAGAAGGAAAAGAAAGAAAAGAAAAACAAAAAGTAAGGATGTTACGCTTCGTTACTTTTTCAGGTTAGCTATTCAATAATATTGTGAATTAACAACCTGAAGTTCTTTCCATATTTGACTGATGCCTACAGCCTAGCTCTGCGCGGTATAAAACGACTATGGGATTAGGCTTGAGGGGTCTATATCAATGTGCACTAAGGATGCGCAATATGGTTTAAAATAAATCCCATCGTTGTGCTATTCAGATGGCGTGTATGTCGCTGACTTCCAAGCTTTCAATGCAGTGTCAAAATCCTCTGGTCGATCAACATAAAATGAGGTTTGCAAGCAGCTTTGAGGCGCCAGTGTAAAAGCGTGCAGTACCAAACGTGTATGCCCCGGTTCGATCTCCTCCATTTGCAAGTAGCCAAAGCGCTGTAAAAATTCATCGTCATCGGCGTCTTCGATGGTTTTATGCCCCTCACTGAGCGCTTTGTCGCGCAGGTTCTCTAATAGCGACTGGCGTTCACTTTCGCCCTCATAATGGAACGCTGTTGTGATCATGGTCAACCCTGGCGTCCAGAAGACGCCATGCGCGTCTTCCTTACGGCGTTGAAACCCGTCAGGTAAGCTAATTTTCCACTGCTTAGTTAATTGATATTCCATAAATTTTATTATACTGGATGCACTAGCTTGATGGCTTATTCCTCTATGCGCTTGATTTGCCTATGCAGCCAAATTGTCCTTTCAGGCTCATATTGGCGCACAATTAGCATTGAGCATTCTGCTTCCTCAAGTAAAGCATCGTTAAGCTCACCAAATAATTGCTGTGGCTGGAGTACTTCTTCAGCCGCCCCGATAATCATCAGGTCATAAGGCAGCCGCTTAGTTTCCTGTAAAATTCCATCTAAAACTGACTCCACCTGTTCCACGCGCAGCTCTAAATTCTTAGGCAGCTCGCCCAATTCCGATTCGACGATATCCTGAAGCTGTGCTTGCTGATCTTCCAATGTCTCCTCGTCTACCGGTCCTCTCACCAGCCGCAATGCCACGATCTTAGAGTCTTCTGCTACTGCCAAAGTCTTTGCCATCCTTAGCGCTAACCTTGCATTAGGTCCGTTCCCCACCGGCACCAATATATGCTTAAGCTCATATTGTAAGCCGCGGTCCCGCAGAACTGCAACGTCTCTTTCAGCATTAAGCATGATTTCTTTGAGGATATTATGCGGGGTCTTAATTTTTTGTTGGTCTTTAGGGAAACCTAACATCACTAACGTAATATCTTTATGTCGTGTCAGCTCGTTAATGACCGCCTCTTCCACACGGCGGGCTGATTTTTGCTTCACATACAGCGCCACATTATGTTCTTGGGCTATGGGGGCAGTTGCTGCTAGTAGTTCTTTTTTCAAAGCTTTGTGCTGTTCCAAATAGCTTTGCACCTGATCCGGAAACAAGTTAAGCGGGGTTTTCAACGCGGTAAATACACAGATGGAAGTATCTTCTTGTTGGTCAACCAAACGGACGGCTAACTGCACCAAGCTGACCGCAGTATCCCGATGGATCGAGGCAACCAACAAGCGTCCACCGCCTTCTTGATGCTCGAGCCTCTCAGCGATTTCAGTACGCGCTTTGGCTGTTTGAGTAAAATAGTAAACCCCTGTCAAGAGAGCTAGGACAGTTACTAAAAAGATTAAAGCTTTGGGGTCAGCAAAGGCTGCAATCAATACGGCTAAACCAGCAGCTAAATAGGCAGTGAGCGGGAAAAAGGGCGCTTTAAACGGTCTTTCGATATTAGGATACTTTTTGTGCAGGCGCACCATTGCCAAGCTAGCCCAAAAAAGCACAAACAGATACCCGGTGCTGGAAATAAAACTCAATAAATCCACCACACCGATTGCAGCAACTAATGCACTAATAATCACTACGACAAAAATAGCTGTATAGGGCGTGCGCCAACGGCTGAGCCGGGAGAGAAAACGCGGCCAAGCCTTCTCCCTACTAAGCGTATAAGCCTCACGCGTAGCAGAAAGCATTGCGGAATTGATTGAAGTCAAAGTGGCAACAATCCCAGCTAAAGCCATCACCTGCACGCCGCCATTCGGCCAAAACTTAGCCGCAGCATCCGTTAGCGCCGTCGTTGAGCCTGCTAATTGCTCAAATGGGATTGTGCCAATCGTTACCAGGGCAACCAAGGTGTAAACCACCGTGGCAATGAGCAAGCTCAGCAAAATACCGCGCGGAATATTTCGGTTAGGGTTAGAAACCTCTTCAGCATCATCAGCGATGACTTCAAAGCCCACATAGGCATTGTAGGTCAGAGCAATCGTCGTCAGCATTCTGCCAATATCTTGCCAGATAGTTTGGCTTTCAAAAACCACATTCCCAGAAAGAAAAATCTCGCGATTAAACCCGTTGACATCCGTTAGTCCCCGAATAATGAAAATGGCAAATACAACCAGTAAAAATCCGCCCAAAATGATCTGAAAATTGCCGGCATTCTTAACGCCTCTCAAATGCATTATGCCTACAATCGCAATTGTGATTACCGCCACTGGCACAATCGGCAAATTCGGGACAAAAACACTTAGAGAAATTGCAAAACCTACTGCTGAAAGCGCAGCATAGAACGTGCTGGAAAGGCAGTCTAAGGAACCAGCCAAAAACATCAACAGCCCATTGCCAAAGCCCTCTTCCACATAGGTCATGGCTCCGCCAGTAACGGGGTAGGTTGTGGCTAATTCACAATAATTCAGGGCAATGCTCAGGGTCATTAAGCCGCCGATGATGAGCGCTAATACTGCTTTCGGACCAGCGATACCGGCAGCGTGACCAGTGAGCACAAAGATCTCGGCGGCAATCGTTCCAGCCGTGCCTAACATCACCACCTGAAGCAGGTTCAGCTGTCTCTTGAGTTTTCTTTTTGCCATGAAAGCCTCTCAGCCCATTAAATTTTTTAGGTCGGCTTGTGTAAAAACCAGAGAGATTATAATGCTCTTAAGCAATTCAAGTGGACTGAAATACATCTTGCCTGGGGCATTGCAGACTGATATGATTAATCCACCAGGAACGGGCGAAAAGGTGTAAACAAAACAAACCGCAGCTTGTTCGCCACCGGCTAAGCACTTTTTCACTATTTCATTATCGTTTTCATAAATTATGGGAGACATTATGGCATCAATTAATCAAACTCCAGCCTGGCAGCACCTCGCGGCTCACTACGATCAAGTGAAAGACTTGCATATGCGAGAGCTTTTCGCCAAAGACCCGCAGCGCTTTGAACATTTCTCGTTGCACTTGGGGGATATTCTTTATGACTACTCAAAAAACCGCGTTACCGAAACGACCATGGCGCTGCTATTTGATTTAGCAAAAGCATCCGGCTTAGCCGAGATGATCGAAGCGATGTTCACCGGTCAGAAAATTAACCTAACCGAAAACCGTGCCGTTCTGCATACCGCTTTGCGCAATCAATCCGACACCCCCATCTATGTGGATGGCGAGGACGTGATGCCAGAAGTTCGCCGCGTTCTAGCCAAGATGTGCACGTTTAGCCAGTCCGTGCGCTCCGGCAATTGGCGTGGCTATACCGGCAAGCACATCACCGATGTGGTCAATATTGGCATCGGCGGCTCGGACTTGGGACCTAAGATGGTCTGCCGAGCCTTGCAGCCCTATGCGCAACCCGGTTTGCGCATGCACTTTGTCTCCAACGTGGATAGCACTGATATCGTCGAGAACCTCAAGCAGCTTGAGCCCGAGACAACGCTCTTCTTGATAGCCTCCAAAACCTTCACCACCCAGGAAACGATGCGCAACGCGCGCTCTGCTCGCGCTTGGTTCCTGCAGCGCGCCGGTTCTGAAGAGCATATTGCGCGCCATTTCGTGGCTATCTCCACCAACACCGCTGAGGTCACGCGCTTCGGCATCGACCCCGAAAATATGTTTGAGTTTTGGGATTGGGTTGGCGGGCGCTTCTCGGTTTGGTCTGCAATTGGTCTTTCTGTGGCAATTTCGATTGGAATGGATAATTTCGAAGCCTTCCTGCGCGGCGCTTACCAGGCAGATCAACACTTCCGCTATATCCCCTTTGAGCGCAACATCCCCGTAGTGATGGCTCTGCTGAGTATTTGGTACAACAACTTCTTCGGCGCTCACACGCAAGCCATCCTGCCTTATGACCAATACATGGAATACTTGCCGGCCTATCTGCAGCAAGCTGAGATGGAAAGCAACGGCAAAAGCGTTACCCGCCAAGGGCAACCCGTGACTTACGCGACAGGTCCAATTATTTGGGGTCAGCAAGGCACCAATGGTCAGCATGCCTTTTACCAGCTCATTCACCAAGGCACCCAACTTGTGCCATGCGACTTTTTAGCCGCCATGGAGAGCCAAAACCCGCTGGAGGATCACCACACCCTGCTGCTGGCAAATTACTTAGCCCAAACCGAGGCATTGATGAAAGGCCGCACAGTTGAAGAAGCCCGCACTGAGCTGATGGCTCAGGGAATTTCCGGCGAGCGCTTGGAGCTCCTGGCACAGGCTAAGACCTTCCCCGGCAACCGCCCCACCAGCTCCTTCCTCTATCCCAAGCTTACGCCGGAAGTGCTTGGCAGCTTGATTGCACTTTATGAACACAAAATTTTCACCCAAGGCGTCATTTGGAACATCAACTCCTTTGATCAGATGGGTGTTGAGCTGGGCAAGCAGTTAGCTAACCAGATCATCCCCGAGCTGACCAGCTCAGATCCAACTACCCTCCACGATTCCTCTACCAACGGGTTGATAAACGTGATCAAGAATTATCGCGCACATCCCAAAGCTTGAACGGAGCTTCTTGTAATATAAGAAATGGAAGTGCCGAGATCTCCCCTTTTCAGATTAAAAAACCTTGCGGCGCTCTTCAATGGCGTTTAGCAACGTGGTAAAGGCATCCGCAAAAGCGTTCACGCCTTCAACTTCTAGCTCGTCCGTAACTTTTCTATATGATATACCAATCACCTCTAATTGCTCGAAGACTTTACGCGCACCTTCCAAGTCTTCTTCTAAGCTGGGGCGCACCTCGCCATGATCAAGAAATGCAGCTAAGGTCTGTGGAGGAACGGTGTTGACTGTATCCTTTCCAATCAGCTCCTCCACATAGCGCACATCGCGATAAGCTGGGTTTTTTGTGCTAGTCGAAGCCCACAATGGACGCTGTACCTGCGCTCCCTGCGCTTGTAAAGCCAAAAATCGCGTAGAGGCAGCTACCTCTTTGAAGGCCGCATAGGCTAAACGCGCATTGGCAATCGCAGCTTTACCTAATAATTGTTCTGCTATGGCAGCATTGGCTCCATCTTCATCAATAATTTTCTGCAGCTGTAAATCCACCTTGCTATCCATACGTGATACAAAGAAGGATGCCACCGATGCTATATCTTTCAACTGCAAACCCGCGTTCAAGCGCTGTTCCAAGCCCTTCTGGTAAGCCTCCATAACCTCGCGGTAACGTTCAATCGAAAAAATGAGTGTGGCATTCACATTGATCCCTGCGGCTATTGCTGCAGTAATCGCCGGCAAGCTAGCAGAGGTAGCCGGTATCTTGATCATGAGGTTTGGACGGTTCACCCTTCGCCAGATTTCTTTAGCTTGCACCAGTGTAGCTTCGCTATCGTAAGCCAAATTAGGGCTCACCTCCAGGCTGACGTAGCCATCACCGCCTTGAGTCTGTTGGTAAAGTGGGGCAAAGAGGTCAGCTGCTGCTTGAATATCTTCGATGGCTAATTTGAAAAAAACGTCTTCTGGCTTGAGAGCCGTTTTTCCCAATGCTTGCAAGCTATCATCATAATCCGCCGATTTGGTGATCGCCTGCATAAAGATGGTTGGGTTGGAGGTAACACCGCGGATTTCACCACGTGCAATCATGCCTGCCATCTCGCCATTATGCAGCATACCTCGCCGGATGCTATCAAACCACAAGGACTGACCTAATTCAAGTAACTGCAATGCCTTATTCATTTTCTTGCCTTCCCTTTAAAGCTATGTTTTGGCTGATTTCAATTCCATGTGATTGCAAAACAGCCAGCACTTCGAGTGCTAATTCCACCACATGTTCAGGCGTAAAGCCAAACATTTTAAAGACAACCTCGCCAGGAGCCGAGGCACCAAAGCGGTCAATCGCTAAAATCCTCCCTTGGTCACCGACCCACTGCCGCCAACCTTGGCCAACACCAGCCTCCACAGCCACCCTTGCGCGCACTTCTGGCAAAAGCACCGAATCCTGATAAGCTTGCTCTTGCTCGGCAAAAAGCTCCCAACTGGGGAAGGATACCAACCTTACCGCACGGCCCAGCTCGGCTAAGCGCTGCCCAGCCTCTACGATCAGGCTCACCTCTGAACCGCTAGCCATCAAGATAACTTCTGGCTTCCCTTCGCCTAAATCCGCTAGCACGTATGCACCGCGTTGGACGCCTTCCGCAGAGGCAAACTGGGTGCGGTCGAGGGTGGGCAGGTTCTGACGGGTGAGCACAAGTGCGGTTGGGCGGTGGCGGTTCTCAATAGCGATCTTCCAAGCTTGCGCGACTTCATTAGCATCCGCCGGCCGCAGCGTAATCAGATTCGGAAGGCAGCGCAGGGCGGCTAACTGCTCCACCGGCTGATGCGTGGGACCATCTTCGCCCACACCGATGCTATCATGGGTAAAGACCCAAACCGAACCTAAATGCGAAAGGGCTGATATGCGGATAGCCGGCCGCATATAGTCCGAGAATACTAAAAAGGTAGAGCCAAAGGGGATAAAGCCGCCGTTATACGCCAGCCCATTGACGATGGCACCCATGCCATGCTCACGCACGCCAAAGTGCACATTGCGCCCCTCATAGTTATCCTCTTCGCCTGGCTTCTGCGCCGGGAAAAAAGCTTTGGAGCTGTCGATCCAGGTTTTAGTGGAGGGAGCTAAATCCGCAGAACCGCCAAATAGCTCGGGCAGCTTAGGCGCTAAGGCATTGATAACCTTGCCCGAAGAAACCCGCGTAGCCATACCTTTCGTATCCGCCGGGAACTCCGGCAAATTCTCCTCCCAGCCAGCCGGCAGCTGTCCATTCAGCCGGCGCTCGAGCTCAGTGGCGAGTTCAGGGTAAGCCTGGCTGTAGGCAGCCCATTTCAGTTTCCAAGCGGCTTCTAATTCCGCGCCTTTCTTTTGCGCCTGGCGGTAAAATGCTAAGGCATCCTCCGGAACGTAAAAGCGCGGCTCCTGGGGCCAGCCAAGCGCCTCCTTGGCACCGGCTAACTCCGCCTCACCGGGCGGTTCGCCATGCGAGGACGCCTTGCCAGCTTTGGTCGGCAAGCCATAGCCAATGATATTACGCACGCAAATAATCGACGGGCGTGGGTCTTGCTTGGCTGCGCTGATCGCCAGGTCGATCGCTTCCACATCCAGCCCATCCGGCACAGACTGCACATGCCAGCCGTAAGCCTCAAAGCGCTTGGCACGATCTTCCGTGAAAGCGAGTTCCGTTGGGCCTTCAATCGAAATATGGTTATCATCGTAGAGGTAGATCAGTTTGCCCAGGCGTAAGGTGCCGGCTAAAGAAGCAGCTTCGCTCGCCACCCCTTCCATCAGGTCGCCGTCGGTAATGATGCCGTAAATAAAATGATCGATAATGTCAAATCCGGGGCGGTTATATACCTTGGCTAAGTGTGCTTCAGCAATTGCCATGCCCACACCATTAGCAAAGCCCTGACCCAATGGGCCGCTGGTGACTTCTACCCCCGGGGTGAGGCCAAATTCGGGGTGACCAGGTGTGCGGCTTCCCCACTGACGAAAGTTCTTAATCTCCTCCAAGCTAAGATCGTAACCAGTGAGGTAAAGCAGAGCATAAAGCAGCATGGAGCCATGTCCACCGGATAGGATAAAGCGATCGCGGTTTGGCCAGGTTGGGTTAGCGGGATTATGCCGCAGGTGCCGCGTCCAAATGGTAAAGGCGGAGGGAGCAGCGCCCATCGGTAAGCCGGGATGGCCAGAATTGGCTTGTTGAACTGCGTCGGCAGCTAAAAATCGGATCGTGTTGATGAGCTTTTTTTGAAATTCGTCTTGCATAGTTACCTCTTTTCGTAGGACATTTTCTTAATGATTAAGCAAATCTATTCACGCTGTTTAAGCTTTCTTCCAAGCCTGACGCATCCGGTAATAAGTTTCTTCTAATGTTTCAGGTAATACGCGCGTTTGACCAATCACAGAGACAAAATTGGCATCCCCCTGCCAGCGTGGTACCACGTGCATGTGCAAATGCTCAGTGATGCCGGCACCCGCCACAGCGCCGAGGTTCATCCCGATATTAAACCCCTGCGGTTGATATTCTTGCCCAAGAACACTCACGGCTTTTTGGGTGAGCTGCATCATCTCCAGCATCGTGTCATCCGTTAGCTCAGAAAGCGCGCTGGAATGTTGGAAAGGCACTACCATCAGGTGCCCGCTGGTGTAAGGATAGCGGTTGAGAATGACGAAAGCAAGCTTTCCGCGGAATATGATCAGGTTCTCGGGGCTGTCGGGTTGTTTAGCAGCCTCGCAAAACACACATGCGGGGTTATTTTTATCGCGGTCGAAGTATTCTTTGCGCCAGGGGGAATAGATGTGGTCCATGCGTGCTATTTTATCTTAAAATCAGGGTTATTCCGGAATTTTGACCCTTTGTGTTCTCGCCGGTCTCCTGACCGAGCGAGGAACTTGACCGGAGGTCTCCCTCTTTCGAAACATTGATAATCACCAATTGTCGTTATCGATTAGGCTGTTACATTGAGACCTAAAGGTCAACCGCCTTCCATGGTCAGGGTACCAAAGAAGAACAAGATCTTTTCCAGCATTTGTAATTGTTTCAAATGTCCTTATTTTGGTCTATTGACATACCCCGTCTGACTGCGTACAATATGACCGTTTAGTCATTTTTTGGAGGAGAGCTCTATGCCCAGCACCACTTTTTTTAACTTACCCGAAGCCAAGCGCACCACCATCGAAGCCGCAGCCATCCACGAATTTGCTGCACACGGCTTTGATGGTGCCGGCGTCAATGCTATCGTTGCCGGCGCAGGCATTGCTAAAGGCTCCTTTTATCAATACTTTGCCGATAAAGCTGACCTTTTCCAATACGTACTAACCCTAGTACAGCGCAAAAAACTCTCTTTAGTATCCTCATTGCCGCCCACCGCTAATTCCCGTGATATCTTCGCTTATCTGCGCTGGCTCTTCCAAATGGAACTCCTCTTTGAACTGCGCGAACCAGAATTAGCCCGCATCGAGCATCATGCTTACCTACAAGAGCCTGATAATCCGCGTGTTATGGGCGGTCCTGAGTATTTCAACGATCTGCTTACCCAAGGGTTATTGCACGAAGATTTAGCCCCGTATGTAGATACGCTCCTCGCAGCGGATGTATTGGGTGGGGTATTTCACGCGCTCGGCCGCTATCTCGTCCCACGGCTGGAAGATCGAGCCGTAGCCATCATTGAAGGCAGCGTGCCTCTCACCGAAGAACCGTTGGCGCAGAGCCTGCTGGATAACCTCATGGAAATCTTAGAGGCTGGTTTGGCACGCGATCCTGCTATCCGCAAGGAGTTTTTCCCAAAGTAAACCTCGTGGTCAGAGCCTTCCGCTGCAATTATAGAAGCGGTACAGTGATCGGGGGCACAACGCCCAAGCAAGTGCCCACCTGATAAGCTCCACGGATCCACGCATGATCCGGGGGGATTATCTTATGCCGATCCACCACTTCTTCCAGCGGGACGCTGCCCATCTCGTCGTTCAACCGCCGTGCCATACGCCCAAACTGTCCGTTCACAACCATGAGCGCGCTCCACTCCGCTAATTGCGTAGCAAGCAAGCGGTCAGCAGCTGTAGGCGTACCCCCGCGCACCAGTGACCCTAAAATCGTAATGCGCGTCTCTAAGCCAGTCTCTTCCCGCAAGCGCCGGGCTAGCAGCATCGTCTCACCAGAGTACGAACTGCTAATTCGTTCAACTTCCTGGTCAACCTCCTGAGTGCCCTCGGCTTCCCGTTGGGCTTTCAGGCGGGCAGCACGTTCCACAAAGTCCACAAGCTCTTGTGAGCGAGCATTTTCTGCCACTGCCACGAGCGAGAAATTCCGTCCAGCACGTTTGCGGCTCAGGATCGCATCGACAACCAAATTCATGTCATAGGGAAATTCGGGAATAAGAATGACGTCCGCACCTGCCGCTAAGCCTGCCCCAAGCGTAAGCCAGCCAGCGTGCAAGCCCATCAACTCAACAATCATAATGCGGTGGGTTGCTGTGGCTGTGGTATGCAGCCGGTCAATTGCTTGCGTGGCAATCTCGCGTGCTGTATCAAACCCAATGGCTTTATCCGTCCCCGGCAAGTCATTATCAGCCGCTTTTGGGATCGTGATCACATTCAAGCCGGCGCGGGTTAGGTGCAGCCCAGCTTTAATCGTCTCTTTGCCGCCAATACACACGAGCGCATCTAACTTGTGGCGCTTGTAGGTTTCCACGGCTTGGTCGGTCATATCCACCGGACCTTTATCGGTGGGCATAGCTTGGGGTAAGCTGCGACTAATCCCAAGGATCGTGCCACCCTGGGTAAGGATGCCAGAAAAAGCATTGCTGCTCAGTTCCATGGTGCGGTCTTCTACCAACCCAGTAAAACCATCACGGAAACCAATCAATTCCACATTGCCCTCATTGGTGATGGCTTTGCCAAACCCACGAATGGCAGCATTAACACCCGGTGAATCTCCACCGGCGGTTAGCAACCCAACCTTCTTGCTCATAAACACCTCACTGGAAAATACATTGGGGTAATTATACCCTACGGGTACTTTACCCTACGGGCACTTTACCCTACGGGTACTTTACCCTACGGGTACCATTTCCGATATGTTTTTAATACTTGGGTGGTAAAAAAACGCCCGAGTGGGCGTTCGAAAGTGAGAATGCCGAGCCACAGAATCGAACTGTGGACCCTGCGATTTTCAGTCGCATGCTCTACCAACTGAGCTAGCTCGGCTTTTATCTGACTAGTGGCGTGATTTTAACAATAAGCCATAGGAATGTCAAGCAAAGCCTGTGCGGGGAGTGTGCGGGACGTAGTCAACAATAAAAGTTTGCGTGTTCAACTAGCCGCATCCAAATTTTCCAGTACAATAAAGGCAAACTTCTCACTTATCGGAAGAAAAGGAGGCTGTATGAGTCCTTGGATTATTCTTAGCATTGTCATCATTGCGCTCGTTGTTGTTTTAGTCGCGCGGACAATCAATTTCCCCATTCAAACCGAAGAGGTTGAACCCATCGATTTGCCTAAAATCGATGGCGAATCGGTAGCTCAGCGCATTGGCTTAGCCGTGCAATATCGCACCATCGCCAACCGCGATCCTAACCTCGTAGATCCAGAACCTTTCGAGGGCTTTCATCAGCTGCTGCGCACCCTTTACCCGCAGGTGCACGAGCAGTTAACCTGTGAGGTAATCAACCATCACGCGCTGCTCTACACTTGGCAAGGTACAAATCCTAACCTCGATGCGATTTGCTTTGCCGCGCATCAAGATGTTGTCCCTGCGGATGAATCCGAAACCTCCGGTTGGCTGCACCCACCTTTCGCCGGCGAGTTAGCTGATGGCTATGTTTGGGGCCGCGGCACATTGGACTGCAAAGGTACGCTCATCGGCATTATGGAAGCTGTTAATAACCTGCTCAAGTCCGGCTACCAGCCTGAGCGCACTATCTACCTGGCGTTTGGTGATGACGAAGAGGTTTCTGGTTTGTACGGTGCAAAAGCTATTGTTGAGACGCTGCAAGCGCGTGG
>DNSH01000001.1 GCA_003499715.1 Candidatus Mesolinea sp.
GAGCGTGGACAGAAAGTGCCGATAAATACTCAGCAGGGGTTCAAACTTGGTTTAGGCTTATGGCGATTATTCCACGATTTTGATAAGCTTGTGAAATAACCTTACTCAGGAAGAAGCACTTTTACCTTGTTTGAATTGATCTTTTTAGGCACGTCTGCCTCTGCCCCGTCAATCAAGCGCGGTTTATCTGCCATGGTGGTCAAGCACGAGGAATATCGCTTCTTAATTGACTGTGGAGAAGGCACGCAGCGTCAAATTCTTAAATCTGGCATTGGCTTTAAGCGCCTCAACACGATCTTGCTCACCCACGGTCACTTAGATCATATTCTTGGCTTAGCTGGCTTGATTTCGACCTTTATGCGCTGGGAAGCAATCGATGAGATTAATATTTTGGGCAGCAAGCATACCATGGAGCGGGTCAGCGATTTGATTAATGGTGTGGTGTTGCGCGGCGCTCAACCGCCGATGCCGATTAACTTGCTGGATATCAAGCCGGGAGTAATTTTAGAAGCCGAAAACTTTCGCGTAACCGCTTTTCCGGTTGATCATCGCGGCTCTTCTTCATTGGGCTTTCGTTTTGAAGAACTACCGCGCAGGCCATTCTTACCTGCAAAGGCTGAAGCCTTGGGGATTCCGCCTGGACCATGGAGAAAGGATTTGGTCGCTGGTAAAGCTATTACCCTTGCTGATGGACGCATCATCCAGCCTGATGAAGTGCTGGGTGAGGAAAAACCTGGGGCTAAATTAGCCATTGTGGGCGATGTGGGCAGGCCGGAAAAGTTGCTGCCTTACATTCAGGGGGTAGATGCCTTAGTGGTAGAGGCAACTTACCTCAATGAAGAAGCTGAAATGGCAGAAGATTTTGGTCATACTACCGCTGAGGCTGTGGCTAGGCTGGCAAATGAAGCTGGGGTGGAGCAATTAATCCTCACGCATGTTTCCCGCCGCTATCGGGATGATGACATTCTTAATGAGGCAACGGCGATATTCCCCAATACCCTATTGGCACACGATTTTGATACTTTTCAGGTGAAACACAAGGATTAATTCTTCAGCCATTGCGTTAATGCCTCTCTCTGAGTGACTTTGGCTTTTATGTTAGAATCTGATTTCAAATGCGCCAAGAAGAAATCATTCTCGCTTCTGCCTCCCCACGCCGCAGGGAGCTTTTTACCTTGTTTAATCTGCCCTATTGTTGCGTCAGTACAGATCTCGACGAAAATCAGCTTCCTGATGAAAGCCCAATAGATTACGTGACACGGTTAGCTTTAGAAAAAGGCAAGGCTGTCCAAACTGAAGCACTTGTTCTCTCGGCGGATACCATCGTCGTCTGTGAAGGTGAGGTCTTAGGCAAGCCGGCGAACGATCAAGAGGCACGTGAGATGCTGAGGCGGATGCGCGGAAAACCGCATAGCGTCCTTACAGCTCTCGCCTTACGCCAGAAAAGCACAGGGCTCCTCTTACAGGACATTTGCCTTACACAAGTTCTTATGCGCAGTTATAGCGATTCAGATATCGAAAGCTATATTCAAAGTGACGATTACCGCGATAAAGCTGGCGGCTATGCTATCCAACACAAAGATTTTCATCCGGTTGCAGCTGTGCAAGGCTGCTACGCGAACGTGATGGGGTTGCCGCTGTGTAACCTTGCCTGCTTGCTACAAAAAGCGGGAATCGCCGTGGAAGTCGATATTCCTAAGGCTTGCCAACGTCACTTGGAAATTACTTGTGAGGTTTACCCCCAGATCTTGGCGCGCTGCATGCAGGTTAGCCAAGCGAGTCGATGGGATTCAAGATGAAGAAGAGCATCCTCCTTTGTTTGTGTTTCATACTATTGATCAGCGCTTGTAACTCTGAAACAGCGCCAAGCTCAACGGTAACCCCCACTACCGGCTTGCCTACGCCGATGATTGACGTTGCACCCGCACCCGATGTGGAAGAAGCAGCGCAAGCTTACTTCGAAGCTTGGAAAGCAGAAGACTACGAAGGGATGTATGCCCTTCTCAGCCGGCTGAGCCAGGACGCGATGACTTTCGAAGAATTTCAGAAACAGCACAAAGACGCAGCGATCGCCCTTACCCTGCAAAGTATGGACTATGCGATCCTTTCGAATATGATTAAGCCTTCCTCAGCGCAGGTAAATTACGAGATCAACTATACAACCACGCTCTTAGGAACGATCTCACGCAGCACGATTATGAACCTAACTTTGGAAGAAAACATCTGGCATGTGCAATGGGATGCTTCAATGATTTTGCCAGAGCTGGCGGGGGGCAACCGTCTGGAATTAACTTATGAAATCCCTGCCCGCGGCAACATTTATGATGAATACGGTTATCCCCTTGTGGCGCAGGATGATGCCGTGGCGATTGGGATCGTGCCTGGCAAAATCGATCCTGAAAATGAAGACGGCATGGTAAGCTTTTTGGCAAATTTACTGTTTGTGAGCGAAGATTCCATCCGGGAAAAGTATGTCTACGCCCAACCCGATTGGTATGTAGCAATTGGTGATGTCTCTGCAGCGGTTGCCCAACAATATAGCGACCGTTTTGATCGCTATCCTGGGATTGTGCTATCTCCCTTCCGCTCACGTTATTACTATGATGGCGGGATTGCACCCCATGTTACCGGTTATGTGCTTTCAATTTCGCCAGAAGAGTTAGAGGAGTATCAGCGGAAAGGTTACCGCGGTGATGAAAAAGTCGGAGCTACTGGCTTGGAAGCTTGGGGCGAGAGTTACTTGGCTGGCAAGCATGGCGCTTCCTTATATATTAAGGATCCGCAAGGACAGGTGGTAACGAAGTTAGCCTCTTCGCCAGCCGAACCCGCCAATTCGATTTACACCACCATTGATAGTACCCTGCAATATAACTTACAGCACAGCATGGATGATTACCTTGGCGCTATTGTTGTAATGGAAAGAGACACCGGGCGGGTCTTGGCGATGGTTTCTAACCCTGGTTACAACCCGAACCTTTTTGAACCGGTTAATTACAACAGCATCATGTTACAGTCGATCCTCAACGATCCTAAATTGCCTCTATATAATCGTGCAGCACAGGGGGTTTACCCCTTAGGTTCCGTATTCAAGATCATTACCATGGCTGCAGCGCTCGAAACAGGCGTTTTTACACCAGATTACCCCTATTATTGTGGTAATACATGGACGGAACTGCAAGGCGTCACTCTATATGACTGGACCTATAATCGCAATTTGCCTGCCTCTGGTGAGTTAACCCTGCAAGAAGGCTTGATGC
>DNSH01000028.1 GCA_003499715.1 Candidatus Mesolinea sp.
GGATTGGAAACTTTTTTACGCCGCACTTTCCAACCGATACTAAATATAATTGCGGATTTTTGTATCGCCCATGGCATTACAGCTAACATGGTGACGCTCGTAGGGCTGGCTGGGAACGTCGTTGCGGCAGTTCTCATTGGAGCAGGGCATCTGACATGGGGCGGTGTGGTCGCGATGCTGATGGGTCCGCTGGACGCTGTGGATGGGGCACTCGCGCGCAGGCAAGACAGACAAACCCCTTTTGGCGCATTCCTGGATTCGGTGACAGACCGTTATGATGAACTATTTCTTTTAGGTGGGTTGCTTTACTACTTTTCTACAGCGGGTAATCGCACCGGAATAATGCTGACTTATCTTGCTGCAGCTGGCGCGGTATTGGTCTCTTATACGCGGGCGCGCGCTGAAGCGTTGGGGTTTGAGGCGAAGGTGGGCATTCTCTCGCGTGTAGAACGTTACCTCATCCTCATCCCTGGTCTCCTCTTTCATATCCCGCTCGTTTCTGTTAGTATAATTGCTGTTTTAGGGAACCTGACTGCCATCCAGCGGTTGTTTCACGTCCGTAAACAGGCTGAGCAGCAAGCCCAACAAAATTAAACTGAAAGGAAGTCATTATGCCTCAAGGAATACAAATTGGTCCAATTATGATTCGCTATTATGCGCTTATTATTTTAGCCGGCGCAATGGTCGCTGCTTGGTTGGCGACGCAAGAAGCCAAACGCCGCGGTAAAGACCCTGAAATGGTTTGGGACATGCTGCCTTGGTTGCTGATTGGCGGGATCATTGGCGCGCGGTTATGGCACGTACTTACGCCGTCTTCATCCAACGCTGCAATGGGCTTGACCACACAATACTATTTTCAGCATCCCTTGGAAATTCTAAAGATATGGAAAGGCGGGTTAGGCATTTTTGGTGGCATCATCGGTGGGGCAATTGCGCTCGCCATCTATTGCCGCGCGAATAAGCAAAATTTCTTCGAGTGGACAGATATTATTGTTCCAGGTTTATTGATAGCACAAGCTATTGGTCGCTGGGGGAATTTTGTCAATCAAGAAGTTTACGGTCCTCCTTCAGACTTGCCCTGGGCAATTTATATTGACCCAGCACACCGCCTGCCAGGCTTTGAAGCGGTGGAACGCTATCATCCATTATTCCTCTATGAATCGCTGCTGACCCTTTTAGGCGGATTATTGCTGCTTTACATTGCCAGGAAATACAAGGATAAGCTCTTTACTGGAGACCTTTTCCTGATGTACTTGGTCTATTATCCACTTATCCGCTTCGGATTAGAGTTTATCCGCCTTGACCCCTCTGCCGTCGGAGCCATTAACATCAATCAGACAGTGATGCTGATTGTCGGTATCTTGGCACTGTTAATTCTAGTTTTACGGCATACTATCTGGCTGCCTAAAGCTGTCCTCGAAGTCCAGACGGAAGGCATTGATGTTTCCGAAATGAGGCTTGTTGAACCTGAGATTGAAGCGACAGCGGAATCCGTTACGCAAGCACCATCATCAGAACCTGCAACCCCAACCCAACCTGAAGAAGAACCTGCCGACGAAAATCAGTCCGAGGATAAGCCCTCGGTATAAACTTGTTCGATTATGGTTTAGCCCCTGCATCTTGGCGGGGGCTTTTTATTGCAGAAGCGAGAATAACCTTTAGGAAATGGTAAAATTCAACATTCTATTATCTGGTATTTTCATTTCAGACAAGATAGACTGAAAACGTGGAGGCGAAGATGAACATTGATGAACAGGTCGAATACTTAATGCAAGGGGTAGATTATGGCGATCCAGCCTTAGCTGAGGCAATGGCAGCAGAGTTGCGCGAGCGCCTGATTGAAGCTGAAAAAGAAGGCAGACCGCTCAAAGTTTATTGCGGCTATGACCCCACTTCTACCGATTTACACCTCGGTCATACGATCACCATGCGAAAATTGCGCCAGTTCCAAGAGCTAGGCCATGACGTCACCTTCCTCATCGGCACCTATACCTCGTTGATTGGCGATCCCTCGGATAGAGATAAGCTGCGCCCGCGGCTAAGCCAGGAGACCGTCATGAAAAATGCAGAAACCTATGCCCAGCAGGCTTTTCATGTGCTCGATCCTAAAAAAACGCATGTGCGCTATAACTCCGAGTGGCTTTCACGGCTGATGCTTAAGGATCTTTTTGAGTTAGCTTCGATCTTCACGGTGCAACAGTTTTTAACGCGTGATAATTTTCATAAACGCTGGGAAGCCAATGAGCCGATCTACCTCCACGAATTCTTTTACTCGCTAATGCAAGGCTACGATGCTCACATTCTTGAGGCGGATGTGCAGGTGGGTGGTTCGGACCAGCTCTTTAATATCATGACCGCCGCGCGCAAGGTGATGGCTTTTTATGGTCAGAAACCCAATATCGGCATCATCCTGGGCATTTTGCCCGGGACCGATGGAGAAGTGCGCATGAGCAAGTCCTTAGGCAACCACATTCCGCTGAACACGACCGCTGATGACATGTATGGTAAGGTAATGAGCCTGCCGGATAAGGTCATGCCAGTGTATGCGCGCTTAGCGACGGACTGGACTCCTGAAAAAGTGAACGCCTTTGTAGAAGGATTAGAAAGCGGACGCTTGCACCCGCGCGATGCCAAAATGGAATTAGCCCATGCGATTACGGCTGTGTTTTATGGGCAAGAAGCCGC
>DNSH01000048.1 GCA_003499715.1 Candidatus Mesolinea sp.
CCAGCCAGGACCGTGCGGGTTGAGGAGAGCTTGACGCGCCCGTGCCCAGCATATTCCGTCAGCTTATAAGCGATATCCAGGCTGGGCACGTCTTTGGAGACGCCCATTGCCGTCCCGACGCCAAACCCGTCGATGGGTGCACCAGCTGCCAGCAGCTTCTCGATTTTGTATTCATCCAGCCCGCCACTGGCAAAGATTTGCACCTGCTGCAAGCCGGCGTCATCGAGCATCTGCCGTGCTTGGCGGGAAAGCGCCACAAGGTCGCCGGAATCGAGGCGGATACCGGCTACGTGGAAGTCCGCACCAAGCTCGCGGGCTAGCTCGATCACATGTTGCACGCCCTTCAGACTGCCGTAGGTATCCGCGATCAAGTAAGTCTTGGGGTAAAGCTGCGTGAAAGCTCGAAAGGCTTCCAACTCTGTTTCATGCGCCTGCACATAGGAGTGCGCCATCGTGCCCGAGACTGCAATGCCATACTCGCGCCCTGCTAGGACGTTTGAGGTGGCGTTGACTCCGCCAATGAAGAAGGCGCGGGCACCTTTCACAGCCGCATCCACACCATGAATGCGGCGTGCGCCAAAATCGACTACTGCGCGCCCGCCGGCAGCTTGCACCACGCGTTGGGCTTTGGTCGCCAAGAGCGTTTGGATGTGAATCTGGTTCATTAGGTAAGTCTCAATGAATTGACACTCCGGAAGAGGTGCCACCACCTCAAGGATCGGCTCATTGGCAAAAAAGGGGGTGCCTTCCGGGATGGCGTAAACCTCGCCCGTGAAGCGGAAATTGCGCAGGGACTCGATAAATTGAGGCTTGAAGAGCGGTAGGGTGGAGAGGTAATCCAGAGCGGCTTGGTCAAAGCGTACATTCTCGAGGTAATCCAGCACTGTGCCCAAACCGGCTGCCAGCAGGAAGTTACGCTCTTGCGGCAGTCTGCCCACTGAGAGCGTGAACACTGCTTGGTCCAGCATGCCTTCGGCTTGGTAAGCTTGCATCATGGTCAGCTCATAAAGGTCCGTAAAGAGCGCCTGGAGGGCGTATTCCTCCCGCAGGCGGATGATTTCGGGCAGGAGCTGCGCATAAATTTGGTAGTCATTTTGCCCATAAAGCACAAAGCGCACGCGCTGCATAGCTGAGAGCTGCTCAACCTCATCCAATACGGTGTGGATGGCAATGCGGGCGGCTTCTGAAAAAGGATAACCAAAGATGCCCGTAGAGATTGCGGGGAATGCGACGGATGTCAGTCCTTCTTTTTCAGCTAAACGTAAAGCGTTGCGGTAACACGCCGAGAGCAGCGTTTCAGCGGGAGTATCCACCCCGTAAACCGGACCGAGGCAGTGGATGACTGCGCGGTTAGGCAGATTGAAGGCTGGCGTGATCACAGCCTGCCCAGGCTGGATGGGCGCCAGCGGCCGGCAAGCTTCAGCTAAGCGCGGGCCGGCAGCCCGATGGATCGCACCTGCCACGCCTCCCCCAGGCAGCAATTCGGCGTTGGCGGCATTGACCACAGCGTCGACATCTGGCTGGCGGGTGATATCGCCTTGTACGCATTCGATTTGAAGATGCTTATACTGCACAACAACCATGAGCCAAAGCCTCCTGTTTCAATAAAACAATGACGCTGTTGGGATTATACCCTGCAGAAGCAGGCAGGGATTTTTGATGTAACCTTTGCATACCTAAAAAGAGAGGCTCCGCAAACATGCAGAGCCTCTTATGGTTATCCTTTTAGGTCTAATTGATTTCAATCTGGGTATAGGCCGGAATGATGTTTCCGTCCAGATCGCTCACCAAAAAGCCTACCAGATATTGGCCGGCGGGGGCGTAAACCTGCTCCCAGGCGAAGGGTTCTGTGCCAAAAGTCAGCGTTTCTCCATCGGTATAGGACGTCCCGCTAACCTTGCCCGAGGCATCCAGGTCCAGCCAGCGGTTGGAAACCGTGAACGTATCGCCAACCTGCGGCGTGATTTCAGAGGGTTGCGAAGCAACCTGGCCGCCATACGGTACGCCGGCACAGATCATCGAAACCTCCGAGGTGGATGGTGTTACCTGGGTGCATGTCATCTTGCCAGACGAGCGCGGTGGCTGGATTGCACAGCACCTGCTGAACGTTACTGGTCCGTGACCATGACAACTAAGACTCCCTTGCGTATCAATCGCTGTACATGCCCGATTTGTCGCAGCCCAGCCGACCATCCGGAGAAGGCGTTACACGAACAGATCAACCTGCTGATGAGTGTGATGAACACGCGCCAGCGCAGGCTATTTGCAGAATTTCAGGCCCAACAAATGGGGCATGGCGGCATTACGCGCATGGCGGAAATTAGAGGGTTGGATCGAAAGACGATACATAAAGGGATGCAAGAAATAAGGGCAATCGATTAGCCAAATAGCTACAATTGCTGATGTTACAACAACCTTGCGGGAATCCGAATTCCCAGTGTACAATTACAGTTGCTGACTGGTGGCTTAATGAGGTATTTTATGGGTGTGGGAAAGCGGAAATAGATTCTTTTAGCTGAGATGGCAAATCTATATCAGCTTTACAATTACTGCGGTTCTTGCAACTTTGATATTTGAACTTAAAATGCTATGTGAAAATAACTTTATTCGGCCCAATACTAATTGGGCGCGGAGGCATGCTCATGAAAGGTACAAAGATTCGAAACATACTGATACTATTCATAATAGGACTAGCAGCTATCCTTTTAGTGCTGTTCCTAAAGAATAGGCAGCAATTGCCTGTAACGACAGAAGAAGATAAACGGGCAGAGCAAATAATTCTCTCTTACATAGAGGCTAAAGGCTTGAACATTGAACCGGGCACAGAGGAATATACCGCGCTCATGAAAGGCATATTACTTGGCGAGCATCCTGAGTTGACGGGCGAAAACTCAGTCTTTGTTACGAGTGATGAAGAGCGAGATCTTATTCTCAATTATGCCGCTGCACACATGGGAAATGAAGATGATTATTCAGAACCAGATGTCAATGAAGTGGCACCAACACCTAGTGCACCCACGAAATGACTGAAAATAGTGGCGATAACTAAACCAAAACGGACTCGAGAGGAAATGAAATATGCAGTTAACGAAATCAGCCATTGTCCTTTTCTTAATCATGGCATCTGCCATTGCCCAAGTGATTTTCACTCAAGCTGATTCAGGAGCAGATGCTGAGAAGATGATTATCTCGTACATAGAGGCTAAAGGCTTAAACATTGAACCGGGCACAGAGGAATATACCGCGCTCATGAAAGGCATATTACTTGGCGAGCACCCTGAGTTGACAGGTGAAAATTCGACGTTCGCTTCGAGCGCTGCAGAGCGAAATCAAATCCTCAGTTATGCTGCTACTCACATGAATAACCTCGCCTCCCAAGAATATGCAACCAGCCCCGGGCAGCTTGCAGAACCCTCCATTAGCGAGGTGCAACTCAGCACATTTGAACGGGAACAATCACTACAAACAACAATAACGTCTGTGTCTGGTAATCGTTCTGAGGCCATCGATTATGCCTACGCCTGGAGTACGGCAGGAGGTACAAGCCGTAATCCTGCGTATCCTGATTTCGGTGCAGATGATTGCACGAATTTTATCAGTCAGGCTTTACACGCCGGTGGATTTGTAATGGTGGGCAGCGGAGATGGCTGTAAGCATGAAGAAACGAATGTTGAATGGTATGTCAATGCAAATCAATCACCGCCATTATGGTGTCTGGGTGAATTTCGTGACTGGGAATGGTCAACAAGCTGGAGTGTCCCATGGCCTTTTAGAGATTACATGGCTCATCAAAACAGCTACGCAATAGAACTTGGTTGGACTCTCGATCCCTACGTAGCTGAATATTACCTTAAGCCGGGGGATGTTGTTCAGCTTCAGTATAAGGACGCTTCCGGAAACTGGAACAGTTATCATACTATGATCGTCACATCAGAGGACAGTTACGAACTCTATGTTACGTATCATTCAAATGCGGGTGGTTTGGACGAAGTGGATAAGCCTTTAAGTTCAATACCAACCGGTGACTCACAAAGATACGTACTGGTACAAATTTTGTATGTAGAAGTTTATTTACCTTTGGTAATAAAAGATGGTGGGACAATGAATCAACAAGAGACATCGGCACCCAATCCTTATCCGGCTCCTGAAAGTCTGTATGAGGCACCTTCTCAACTCGTTCCTTATCCTGGCCCAATGCCATAGCACAAAAATCTATGTAGAGATCTGTTTATAACAACAAGGGACGGACAATACACCTGTTATTTCTAAAATGGGCTTCTTGACCAAAAACAGAGTTTCCCTTTACTGGGTCTAGATAGTGATAACGGCACTGAATTTATCAATGCTCTGCTTTTGCGCTATTGCCAGCAGCACAAAATCACCTTTACCCGCTGCAGACCTTATCAAAAAAATGACCAAGCGCATATCGAACAGAAGAATTGGTCCGTGGTGCGAAAGGCGGTTGGCTACGACCGCTTTGAAAGCCAAGAGATGTTAGAGCTGCTCAGAGCGCTTTATGAGGATATGCATCTCTTTGTCAATTTCTTTCAGCCGGTGATGAAGTTAGTTGGCAAGTCGGTGGTAGATCACAAAACACATCGTGTGCACGACCGCGCTAAAACCCCTTATCAAAGGGTGTTAGACTCTGACCAAGTCGATCCCGCCATCAAAGAGAGGCTAATGAATATTTATTATTCCCTCAATCCTGTCCAGCTGTGGAAATCTATTCAGGCTATCCGAGCCCGAATCTTAAAAATTGATGGGTTAGGTTCATTTTGAGGCAACGATGACCACTATAGTTAGATTTTATTTTGAGGCATAACGTTAATGATGCAAACAGCTTAGCTAAGGATATTTGCAGATACATAATTAGTTAAACCACTAAGGTATAATTTTGATCAAGATTTCTCAAGAGGAGTGCGTATGTCTGTAAAACATATCAGCGAAGTTCCGAGCGAGGTGGTGCCCAATGCAAGTGGCGTGAGCAAACAAGTGCTGATTTCCGCCGAAGAAGCCCCTCATTTTGCCATGCGCTGCTTCACCATCCAGCCGGGCGGCAAGATGCCATTGCATACCAACACCGTGGAGCATGAGCAGTTTGTGCTCAGCGGAAAAGCTGAGGTCACACTGGGCGAGGAGCACTATGAAGTAGGGCCGGGGAATGTGGTGTTTATCCCTGCTGGCACCCCGCATGCATATACAAACCAGGGCGATGAGCCTTTCCGTTTCTTGTGCTCGATCCCGAACTTAGAAGATCACACGATGTATCTATAAGCATTAGCAACTGCAGCAATCATACGATAGACATAAAATATTCCCATGGAGAGATTTCCTATGGGTGATGCAGGATAGTTCCTATTTCTACCTGCGCTATTTTTGATTGGATTTTTGGTAAATTCCCCTGAAGAGAGTACAATACCGACCAGCAAAATGCAGAATGGGCTCGCCCATTCAGAAAGAACAGGTCATTTATATGTTTGATCAATTTTCACCATTGGTGAATGTATTGCTGCTCAGCCTGGTCGCCAGCTTAGGCACAGCATTAGGAGGAGCCCTGGCAATTATTCGCCGACCGGGCAGGCGGGCTTATGGGTTTCTCATGGGAATTACTGCTGGTGTGATGATTTGTCTCTCTTTTATGGAGCTGGTCAACGAAGCCTGGGAGCTGGGAGGGCCAAGAGCTGCCACATTGGGCTTTGGCATCGGCGCACTTTTCATGCTCACGTTGGACTATCTCGCACCACATTTACGCTTTGGGCAAGTTGAATTTCATGGTCATCACGCTGAAGACCTCGCCCAGGCGGATGATGCACATGTTAACCCCGACTTTACGCAGACGAGGCGGCGCCATCGGCGCGGTGCGCATTGGCTTAGCCACGAGGGCGCAGCTGTGGATGCCAAATTAATCAATTCGGGACTGCTTTTGGCAATTGGAATCTCGCTGCACAACTTACCGGAAGGCATTTCGGTGGGCGCCGGCTACATGCACAACCCACAGTTTGGCTTGTTCATTGCCATGGCAATTATGCTGCACAACATCCCCGAGGGTTTGGCTACAGCATTGCCACTTTCTAAAGGCGGAGCCAAGCGCGGTTATGCTTTGGGCATCGCCGTCCTTTCCGGTTTGGCAGAGCCATTAGGCGCTGTGCTCGCCGGATTGTTCCTGGGCAGCTTTCAAAACCTAATTCCCGGCGCTTTGGCTTTTGCCGGCGGCGTAATGGTTTACATTACCCTGGATGAGCTAATCCCCTCGGCACGCGAATATGGCAGCGTGCATTGGACCTCGTTAGGCATTATCGTGGGGTCGATCTTTGTTTTCTTACTCTCCGCGTGGATGGGCATTTAGTCTGCGCCCTACTGCCAAAGGAAAGCTAAGCCGCGCTTGCCAAAAATCAGGTCATCAAAAACAACTTTCCCGGGCTTGCCAGCTAATGCGGCACACACAAAAGCTGGCAGCAAATGTTCTTCGCGCGGGTGGCAATACCGGGCGTTAGGTGCTTTTTCCCAATTGAGCAGCCGTTCCTCCCGCTCTTCTGGTGAAACCATGGGGTTGGAAATGGTATCCAACAGCCAGTCTTGGAAGGCATTGTTAGCCTCGTCCGGATAGACTTTATCTCCCCAAGAGAAGGCGCGCATATTGTGGAAAGAAAACCCAGAGCCGATGACGAGGATGTTTTCCGGCAGCAGCTCGCGCAAAGCCCTGCCCATGGCAAGATGTCTGGCTGGATCTAACCCACGGATCAGTGAAAGCTGGGTGGAAGGGATATCTGCTTCAGGGTACATTAGCTTGAGCGGAATGAAATGACCATGGTCAAAACCGCGGCTGAGGTCGATCTGCGCAGCGATGCCTTTTTGCTCAAGCAGGTTAGCGACGCGCTGCGCCAGTTCCGGCGCTCCTGGCCCAGGATAATTAATCTGATAAGCCTCCTCAGGGAAGCCGTAATAGTCATAGA
>DNSH01000109.1 GCA_003499715.1 Candidatus Mesolinea sp.
CCTAATTCCCGCGCCATTTTTGCAGCGGGTCCTTTTACTGTTTTCCCCTGAATGATCGGAGAAACAGCAATAACTGGTTTCTTTTTAAGCGCTGGAACGATTCCAGGCAGAGCCAAGATTGGGTCAATACTCACCCAGGGGTTAGAGGGGCAGATTACTACCAGGTCAGCAGCTTCAATGGATGCCAGCACTTGTGGTGCGGGGGAAATGCCTTCAGCGTGCTGGAAAATAATCTCAGCCACAGCCGGCTCGCAGTGTTCGCGCACAAAGTATTCCTGAAAAGCCAGCAACTCGCCCGTTTGGGTGCAAATCAACGTCCGAAAGGCTTGATCGCTCATTGGCAGCACATGCGTGGGCACACCCCACAGCCGGCAGAAGTGCTCCGTAACCTGACTCAAGCTCCAGCCCGCTTTGAGCAGCCGTGTGCGTTCCATGTGCGTGGCTAAGTCTCGATCCCCCAACTGAAACCAAGTAGGCGCAGAGAGAGCCTTTAATGCTGTGAGTACATTCCAGCTTTCTCCTTGTAAGCCCCAGCCATGCTCAGCATCCGCTATGCCAGCTAACGTATAGCACACCGTATCCACATCCGGACTGATGGCAAGCCCAAAGTGCTCGAAATCATCGCCAGTATTAACGATGACCGTCAGGTTGCCCGGCGCAAGCACTAACTGCAAACCACGGGCTAACTTGGCGCCCCCCACCCCGCCAGCCAGAGCAGTAACCCTCATCACTTTGAAATCTGTTGTCATTGAATTAACGGAACAAATCGGATTGCTTGGAACGTACCAACCGGCTCGCCTGATCTTCTGCTAATTCATAGGGGAAACCTCTCGCTAAAACTACTGGCGTACCCTCGGCAGCTTGTCCCATCATCAGCGAAGCGCCAGCTGCTAGTTCATCAGCAGCAGCTATCACCGTCACGCGTAAAGCGTACCCATTTCGGTCCTGTTTCCCGCGCATATCCACCAAAGCGGGCATCCCCGAAAGCCCGATACTCATCCCGATAATGCCATTCCGCCAAGCACGGCCATAAGAGTCAATGATGAGCACGCCCAAGCGCTTGCCAAAGTGTGCTTCTAAACCTGCGCGGATGGCTTGTGCGGAATGGTCAGAATCTTCAGGCAGCAGTAACACCCAATCAGATGGTTCTCCCCAAGCTCCCTGTACATTCGAGTGATCAATGCCGGCATTAGCACACACAAACCCGGATCTATGCTCGACGATGATCGTTCCAGGCCGCATGCGCAAGACGGAATTGCTCTCTTGCAGGATAAGCTCCACGAGTTCCGGGCGCTTCTCTACGATCTTGGCAATTTCCAGAGCCTTGGGGCTGGGCTGGACAGTACTCAGGTTGACTAATCTGCCTTCGGATTTGGAAACGATTTTCTGGGCAATCACAAAAATATCATTATCCTGAACGCTCAGAGCACTTCCTTCGACGGCAGTTGCAATCAGGGCAGCTAAATCATCTCCAGGCTTCACTTCCGGTAAGCCAGGGATGGCGGTTAAAGTCAGGCTGCGTGGTATTGTCATCTTACCTTCGTACGCCGGTTATCTTTATACCGGCTGAAGGAACTTTATATTGAATATTGATGCCAATTAAAATCGAGGTTAGTCCTTCCACAACCATGGCATTTTCGATCGGCCCGGCATCCCAGCCTAACAAGCCAGCATCCTGCACTAAGCCAAGTACTTGCCGGCGGGCATCTTTATTTACACCGCAAACCAAGATGTCACACGCTACTTCTTCATCTTTTAATAAACTTTCGTAAGAAACGTTGTGAAAGGCAGCCACCACCTGGACACCCTCCCCCAATATTTTCTGAGCTTGCTGTGCGGCAGATCCTTCTGGCGGCATAGAGACGCGGGTTACCTTGGCTGGATTGAGCGGAACTACCACATCAATCAGAATCTTTCCCTCCAAAGCAGGCTTGAGAGCTGTTAAAGTCTCAGCGTGTGCTGCAAAAGGTACCGTGATGGCGGCAATGTCAGCCCGTTCCACAGCTTCCTGATTGAGACAGCCTTCTATCGTAATACCGTCTGGCAACTTCGCAGCCAGCTCGGCAACCGCTGCCTGAGCTTTTTGCTCCGAGCGTGAGCCAATTATGATGTGATGCCCAGCCTTCGCCCAGCGGTACGCTAAACCTTTGCCTTCCCTACCGGTACCTCCAATAATCCCAATGGTATATGCCATAAAACTCCTCTAAATTAATTGATTTTGTTCCAAACTTTTTGCGCTTGTTCACGCGCTTTAGCTGCAATTTCTTCCTCATCCAAGGTAAGCAGCCGGCGGTCTTTCATCAACAGCTTACCATCCACCATCGTAGCCGTTACCATGCCATCGCGGAAACCAAAGAGGATCTGCCATGGCAAATTTCCGGTTGTGAGCGGGGTAACGGGATGAAAATCCACCAAAATCAGGTCTGCTGCGGCGCCTTCGCAGATCTCGCCGGTGCGCATGCCGTCAAAGGTCTGCGTAGCCAGATCGGCATTATTCTCCACAGCGATTTTCAGTACCTCAAAGCCATTCATTACCCGAGGATCGTGCGTGTGGTCTTTGTGGATAAAATACGCTGCCTGCCATTCAGACCACATCGCATTCGAAAAGCCGTCGTTACCCATCACGACGGGTACGCCCCTTGCAAGCATTTCTGGGATCGGTGCAACGCCCACAGCATTATTCATGTTCGAGCGCGGTTGATGGCTAAGCCAAGTGTGCGTCTGCGCCAAAAGTTCGTGCTCATGCGCATTGGTATGTACGCCATGCGCTAAAATCGTTCGCGGTCCCAAGACACCAGCCTGTTCAAAGCGCTCGACTACGCGCTTACCGTATTTTTGGAGCGCATCGTCCTGATCCGCTTTGCCTTCAGCGGCATGCACATGAAAACCAGCTTGGTTAGGATTGGCTTGCAGACAACGCTCAAGAGTATCCGCCGAAACCGTCAGGCTGGCATGCAGCCCAAAATGAGCTCGAATTCTTGGCGAAGTCTCCCCTC
>DNSH01000090.1:0-1637 GCA_003499715.1 Candidatus Mesolinea sp.
AATCCTGCTGCTCATCGGTGGCGACCCGGTAAAGACCTTTCAGTACTTCTATAATGCAGCTTTTGGCAGCTGGGGTGCGCTTTCGGATGTAATTGTCAAAGCCACACCACTCCTACTAATTGGTTTGGGTTGTGGGATTGCCTTCCGCATGAAGCTTTGGAACATCGGTGCTGAAGGACAGTTTTACATCGGTGCTTTTTGCGCCAGCTTAGTGCCGCTCGTCCCATTGATGAACATGGAAACTACTCCGCGAGCCATCGTGCTTTTGGTGATGGCAATCTTTGGGATGATTGGAGGCGCACTTTATGGATTCATCCCTGGTTTCCTCAAGGCAAAATTTAATGTTAGTGAGATCATTTCTACGCTCATGCTCAATTACGTGGCTGTCTACTGGAATAATTACTGGATTTACAGTACTTTTAGCGATGCGGGTTTCCAGATGACCCCAATGTTCCCCAAAAGCGCCTGGCTGCCTCGTTTAGCTGACTTAGCCCATCAAAACCGAGCATTCTCAGGAATTACACTCCACTTGGGTGTGGTCTTTGGTTTGGTTGCAGCTGTAATCCTTACCCATGTTATTAATCACAGCCGCTGGGGCTATGAAATCACGTTAATAGGGGATAACCCTAAAGCAGCTGAATATGCTGGCATCGATATTAAACGCAACATCATCCTGGTTTTTATGCTTTCTGGCGCATTAGCTGGCTTAGCTGGCATGTCCGAGGTTAGCGGCGTGGTTCATCGTCTTCAAGAACGTATTTCTACCAATTATGGTTTCTCTGGTGTGATCGTGGCTTGGCTCGCGAAGCTTAATCCTCTCGCCACAATACTGGTTTCTTTCCTTTTTGGCGCTCTCATTGTCGCCGGACGTGAAATTCAACCTTCGGGGCTGTACTTTTTGATCCAGGGAACGATTCTCTTCCTCGTGATCAGCAGTGATGTCTTGCTGCGCTACAGAGTCCGCTTCGTTCGTACTTCTTCGGAGGCTGCATGAACCTCGAAATTATCCTCCGCTCGGGGCTCTCAACTGGAACTATTTTGATTTTTGCTGCCATAGGTGAAATCCTGACCGAGCTTTCTGGCATACAAAACCTCGGGATCGAGGGAATGATGTTGGTAGGTGCTATGGCAGCTTTCAAAACATCGCTTGCCACGGGTAACCCCTGGATTGGTTTGCTCGTTGGAATTGCTGCAGGCGGTCTTCTTAGCTTGGCGCACGCGGTCGTGACCATTCATTTTCAAGCCGATCAGGTGGTCAGCGGTTTATCGCTTACCTTTTTAGGTACAGGGCTAGCACTTGTACTCGGCGAAGGGCTCACCGGACAAAATGCACCGCTTATCCCAAACGTTACCATCCCTTTGCTTTCAAAGATCCCATGGGTGGGGCGGGTTTTCTTTAGTGATCTCAATCTGCTCGTCTATATTGGCTATTTATTTATTCCCGTAGCTTGGTGGTACATCAATAAAACTCGCCCGGGTTTACATCTACGCGCCGTAGGAGAGAAGCCAGCTGCAGCAGATAGCTTAGGGGTCAGCGTTTACGGCACCCGCTACTTATATACCTTTATCGGGGGCTGCTTGGCAGGCTTGGCTGGTAGTTCCATCAGTATCGCGATCTCTCCTGGATGGTATAGCAG
>DNSH01000090.1:1760-7565 GCA_003499715.1 Candidatus Mesolinea sp.
CAGACGACTTCCGGGCAAGGATGGATCGCGGTGGCATTGGTAATATTTGCGCAATGGAATCCTTTGCGCGCAGCATTAGGTGGATACCTTTTCGGCATGCTGCGCCGCTTTATGTTGGATTTACAAGGACCCATGCTACTCTTTGGTGCACCCAATCCCTTCTTCTATAATCATAACTTGGTGTTTTTCCTCCAAATGACCCCCTTCCTCTTAACCATTATCGCGTTGGTTTGGGGTTCAGCCGCGTCCCGCCGTCAGCGTATTGGCGCTCCCGCTGCTTTGGGAGTTCCGTATGTGCGTGGCGAGCGGGATTAGGAAATATTAATATCTCAAGAAGTTTAGGGCTTTCAGTCTGAGGTAAGTACCTCAGACTTTTTGTAACTAGCTTAATCTTTTAATACACTTGATCTAGGTGAGCCTTTACAAGCGGTGGAATTTCTTGTGTGGTTCCCATACAATGGGCTTTTGGACCGCACAAACGAAGGAACTAAGATGCCAACCGACATAAAAGATCCGAATGCTTCTTTTACACCATACGAACGCTTGACCTGGTTAGACTTGCTCCGTATTGCGGCTTCCCTATTAATTGTGATGCTTAACATCACAGTTAATCAGCTTAGAGCTATGCCTCTCGAGGCACCTGGCTGGCAAGCAGTTAATTTTTATCTGGGGTTGTCTCGAGCAGCCACCCCCCTCTTTACGATGATAAGCGGTGTGCTCTTCTTGGGCTTGGGAAAGCAGCGCAGCTTGAAGCAGCTTTTACAAGGACCCCTTAAAAAGATTGTTGTAATTTACTTTTTCTGGTCATTCCTATACGCAATATTTGCCATGCTCACTCAACCCGCATTAAGTACCTTGAGTGTAATTCCAACCTTGCTTAGGCTTACACTCCAAAGTTCGGACCATATGTGGTTTCTGCCAATTCTGATAAGCCTTTACCTGATCTCACCGTTTTTGCAATTGATCTTAGATCAGAGCGATAAAGCTATCGTCAAATATGGAGTTGCTTTAATGGTAGCCGGTTTGCTCGGTCACACCCTTTCGATGGGTTGGGATTTTCTACCCCTGGCTGAACCTTTGCAAACCTTCGTCTCCAAGTTCCCAATTGGGCATCTGATGTTGTTTGCGGGTTACTTCTTACTCGGTAATGTTATCCACCGCCACTTCAAACCTAATCAGCTTACTACATGGTTACTATACCTAGCTCTCCCACTTGGCGTTTTACTCAACGCTAGCCTGACACATTATGCCTCTCAACAAGCTGGTGAAACCACTTTAACTTTTTCTACCCCACTTTCATTGATGACTTTTATGGTGGCAGTACCTGTTTTTTGGCTCTTCCAAAGCAAAGTTAGCCAGATTTCGTTTTCCGTTCAGATGAAAGAGGCATTTGCTACGGTGGCGAGGTTAACCTTAGGCGTCTACCTCATTCATCCAATGGTTCTCTTCGGCTTGGACAAACTCTTTCACATCACAGCGCTTAGCTTTAACCCTATTTTCTCTGTGCCTTTACTGACATTTTTTGCCTTCAGCCTGAGCGCGATGATCATTTATGGGCTCAAAAAAGTGCCCTTTATGTGTTGGATTGCCTGAAAGTTTGATTGGGAGTCAAATTTCAGATTCCATTACTGCTTACCTACGGTAAAGCTTCATTAAATTTCACCTAACCTTCTTACAAAAAGGGAAAAATTGCTTAGGGTATAATTTAGGGCACACACAGCTCACCTCAAATAAGAAAGGGATATTCATGTTCTCAAATTTTCAGGACGCATTGGCTTTCATTCGTGGTAACGGTATCGAGCTTATCGATCTGCTCTATGGTGACCTATGGGGTCAACTCCACCACTTGACCATCACAAATCGAGAATTCACAGCCAAGCTTATGTCTGAAGGGGTCGGCTTCGATGGCTCTAGCGTGGGGTTTAAACACGTGCACTCTGGCGACATGGTGCTCAAGCCTGATCTCGCCACGGGTTTTATCGACCCATTCCATAGACAGCCAACTTTGGCTTTTTTATGCAACATTTTTGAAGCAGATACTAAAGAACGATATCAGTTTGACCCAAGGGAAATAGCCAAACGCAGTGAAAAGTACTTGCAAGAATGCGGCATTGCCGACTGCAGCCTATGGGGACCTGAATTCGAATTTTACATTTTCGATCGTGTAACTCTGAAAAACAACCCATCCCTGAGCTTATGTCAATTTGACTCTGGCGAAGCAAACTGGGGAGATCTTGTCAACCCTAATGGCTATGCACTACCAGATAATCACGGCTATCATGCCGCTCCTCCTTGTGATAACTACTTTGAGCTCCGCGACCAAATCGTTGTAACCCTCGAAAAAATGGGCATTCCTGTCAAATATCATCATCACGAGGTAGGCGGTCCAGGCCAATCTGAGATCGAAACGCCATTGCTGGGTATAATCCAAGCAGGTGATGCAGCGCTTCTGATTAAGTATGTAGTCAAGATGACTGCGATGCTTGCTGGTAAAACTGCTACCTTTTTACCCAAACCCATCTATGGGTTAGCCGGCAGCAGTACGCATTATCATCAGCTTTTGCAAAAAAACGATAAGAACTGCTTCTATGATCAAGAGGGTTTTTCTTTGCTAAGTCAAATCGCAATGCATTATATCGGTGGATTGCTCACCCATGCACCTGCGGTCATGGCTTTCACCAATCCTAGCTCAAATTCTTATCGTCGCCTCGTGCCAGGCTTCGAGGCGCCAGTTAAAGCCATATTTTCAGCCGGCAACCGCAGTGCAGCTATCCGTATTCCTAAGTATGCAACCGCCCCCGAGGCTGTGCGCATGGAATTTCGACCGCCAGACGCTACAGGTAACGCATATCTCTCTATGGCTGCTATGCTATTAGCTGGGATCGATGGCATCCAACATCAAATTGACCCGACCGAAGCAGGTTTTGGACCAATTAATGAGAATATATTCGATTGGCCAGAGGAAAAACGTGCCAAAATCAAGTCCCTTCCCACCTCTGTGGAAGCAGCAATGCAAGCTGTCGAGAGTGACTCAGAATTCCTTAAGGTTGGCGGCATTTTTGATGATACGCTTATACAGACCTGGAAAAACGCAAAACTTAAAGAGGCTGAAAACGTCAACCAGCACCCTACCCCATTTGAAATCGAAAACTATTATGATTGTTAAATCTAAGCTGCGATAGACTAGAAGATTTCGAGTTCCCTGTGTTCATCAGGGAACTTTTCTTTTACGGTTCTGTCGGGTAGCCTGCTTGAATCCAAGCGCCTAACCCACCTATCATAGGATTGGCGTGCTTAACTCCGGCTTGCAACATCAACAGCGCTTCCCGGGCGCTTGTATATTCATTTGCTCAGGTACAATAAAGGATGTACCATCGGTCCGGATCGATGGTAACTAAGATTTGTTCCACAACATCATAAGGTAAACTAATCGCACCAGCGGCATGCATTGATATATACCCACTGAGGGGGCGGGTATCTACGAGGATGGCTTCGCCATTCTGAACTGCCTGATAGGCATCCTCCACACTTATGCGTTCAATTTCGTCAGCACTGACAAATTGGTTTCGGTTGTCTTTCTGGAACCAATGGTAAATAAAATATGCTCCAGCAATTAGAATAAGAATGATTACAAGAATGTAAAAGGGTTTTGATTTTATTTTTTGGTAAAGAGATCGCTGATCCATTGGGCTAATTTTATGTCAAGGGTCAGGCTTAAGGCAAGTTTATGGTGATTGATACGTAATCAAGGTTTAGATCAAATCTTGTCTATTAGTATCTTTTAAGCGCTCAACGACCTGGCGTACTTCTTGGACGCGGTCTTTATGGCAAATAAGCAAGGCATCTGGGGTATCCACGACCACCAAATCCTCTAATCCAATAGCAGCAATTAAGCGTTTATCAGCAAATACCAGATTATTCTGGCAGTCCAAAAGCATTGCCTCCCCCCGAATAGCATTGCCGTGCTCATCTTGGGATAATAGTTGCCTGAGGCTTGCCCAATTGCCCACATCTGCCCATTGGATATCAACAGGTAAAACAGCTACGTGCTCGGCTTTTTCCATAATACCATAATCGATGGTTTGCTTATTTATGCCAGGCCAGACCTGAGCTAAGGTATCGAAGTATGCTTTGGTCCCAATCGTTTGTCTAAGCGCTAACACCTGCTGGTAGAGATCAGGCATAAACGTTTCAAATGCCTTGAGGATTGTGCTGACCTTCCAAATAAACATGCCGCTGTTCCAACAGTAATTGCCTGCCTCGAGCATGGCTTGGGCGGTATTAAGGTCAGGCTTTTCAACAAATCGCTTAGCTTTCAGCACTTCGAAGCCATCTATGTTCATGAAATGTTCGCCTTGTTCAATGTAGCCATATTCTGTTGATGGCGAATTTGGGGTAATTCCTAATGTGACCAAATAGTCACTTTGTGCTACAGTGAGGGCAGCTGCTAATGCCTGTCGGAATATTTTCGGTTTTCCGATGAAATGGTCGGCTGTAAGCACAGCCATTGAAGCTTGAGGATCTCTCGTAATAAGATGAATTGCCGCCAAGGCAATAGCCGGAGCTGTGCCTCTACCTTCAGGTTCGAGGATGTAGTTCTCGGCTGGGATCTCTGGAACTTGCTCAGCTAAGACTGCAGCATGCTCTGCCCCAGCAACAACGATTATTTGTTGTGGGGAAAACAGCGGCGCTAAGCGTTCGACCGTAATCTGAAACATGCTTTGGTTACTATAAAGGGCTAACGCCGTTTTGGGCAAGCGTTCGCGTGAAATCGGCCAAAGCCGCGTGCCTGCTCCTCCTGCCATAATGACAGCATAATTCATCGGTTCACCTCATGTGGTAGTGCATTTTATTATAGCTTATTCCCCCTCCGCTTCGACATAGACGACCACGGTAAACTATCTATGCTTCGATGCTTTTTTATCATCATAGAAAAAAATTTACCCCAACACTCATATTGGTTTCAAGTGAACAGTATGTCTATGCGCAATTCTACTCAGAGACTTTAACTTCGACCAAATCTGTGGGGATTCCATCTACATAGGCTTGGATTGATCGTTTTTTGGATGTCTTTTGTATATTTAATATACTTTCCCCAACTAAATTTAATTAAAATTGTCTTACAAGCTAAAGCTAACTTTAACGATTTGATTTTATCTCAAGATTATCTATTAGGCGCTGAAGCAAACGTAGTTGTGTTTGTTGGTCAGTTTCGGACTGCAAGAGAGCGTTTAGATCTTCAGCACCGGTTTCTCCAATTTGTGACCATCCTAAGTATCCGCTTTCGATGCGTTTCTGTGTGCGCAACAAGAGTGAAGCAAGTTCCTGTGTAGGCAACAGTGCTAAACGTGCAGCTGGTCCACCTGCGTCTATCCCTGTTTCTAGGGTGCGGCTGACAGCAAAGCTTAAGGGGTTACGAATTTCAGAGGTAAGGCTGCCATAAATCAACCAAGAAAGCAAGATTTTCTCAGCGTGCCTTTCCCGAATTTGCAACCGTAGGATGGGATTGATACGGTCAAGAATAGTGTTTATCTCTATGTCATAAGCAATATTCTCCCCTCCAACCTTATTGTCATTGGATATGATTTCAACTTGGGATAATAGTGTATCTTGTGGTTGGATATTTTTGGAAAAAAACTTTGTGTATTTAAGTTTATACAGTATTTTAATAATCGTCTCAAATTGACATATATCGCCTGTAACTAATGTTTCAAAATGACAATTAAGATTATCTACTAAAGTATCAAAATGACTTATTAATGAAGCAGCTAAAGTGTCATTCTGACAAATTCCTGCTTGTACTAA
>DNSH01000125.1 GCA_003499715.1 Candidatus Mesolinea sp.
AACTAAAATATCTTTGGACATCTTTCCTCACTAGAAATTAACCATGAAATTCCGGCGTACATTCTTCAGGTATTATAATTACAAACACTTATTTTTTTATTGAAAAGTATTTCGAGGTGAAAAATGACACAAAGGGTAGCGGTCTTGACAAGTGGTGGTGATGCCCCCGGTATGAATGCAGCCATCCGAGCAGTGGTTCGTTGTGGTGTGAGCAAGGGTTGGCAGATGTACGGCGTCTTGCATGGTTATAAAGGTCTTATCTCTGGGAATATCAATCAATTAACCACTCGCGATGTAGGTGGAGTTATCCAGCGAGGCGGTACGATGCTGGGGAGTGCACGCTGCCCAGAATTTACAACCGTTGAGGGTAGAAAGCTTGCCATCCGGAACCTAAATCAAGCCGGAATCGATGCATTAGTTGTGATTGGGGGCAATGGTTCTCAAACTGGAAACTATGAATTGCATCGTTTAGGCTTCCCTGTGGTTGGAATTGCCTCGACCATCGATAACGACCTTTCAGGATCTGATATTACTATTGGCGTGGATACAGCTTTAAATATTGCTCTTGAAGCGATCGACCGTCTGAAAGTGACTGCTTCTTCCCATCAGCGGGCATTTATCGTCGAAGTGATGGGGCGTAATTGTGGTTACTTAGCCCTCATGGCTGGCATCGCCGGCGGAGCTGAAGCCATCACCTTGCCAGAAGTCCCGACCAATCCCGAAGAAATCGCCCAAACTTTACAGCTTGCTTATGAGCATGGCAAATCCCATGCTATTGTCGTTGCAGCCGAAGGCGCCGATTACAATGCTGCAGCTTTGACGGAGTTTTTTGTTGCCAATAAAGAACGTTTAGGATTTAGTGTGCGTTCTACCATATTGGGACACGTTCAGCGCGGCGGCAATCCCAGTGCCTATGATCGCACACTGGCGAGCCGCTTTGGTTGTGAGGCTGTTGAAGCTATCGATCGCCAGGAATTTGGCGTTTTGGTTGGCCAAAGGCACGGGAAAATTGCAACCACACCCTTAGAAGAAGTGGTTAATACCAAGAAAGAACTTGATTTGGATATGGTGAAACTGGCTAAGCTTCTGGATTAACCTATTTCATGCGCAGATAAGCTTCCATAAAATCATCTAAGTCACCATCAAGAACAGCTTGCGTGTTTGAGGTCTCGTACTCCGTACGGTGATCTTTAACCATCTGGTAAGGGTGCAATACATAAGACCGAATTTGGCTGCCCCATTCCACCTTTTTAAATTCGCCTTTGAGCTCCGATACCATCTCTTCGCGGGCTTGCATCTGCAGTTCAAAGAGACGGGAGCGCAACACTTTGAGGGCATTCTCCCGGTTTTGCGTTTGAGAACGCTCATTTTGGCATGTGACAACTAATCCAGTGGGGAGGTGGATAATCCGCACTGCGGTCATGTTCTTTTGAACGTTTTGCCCGCCAGCTCCTGAAGATTTATAGACTTCGATGATGATATCGTCAGGATGAATGACGACTTCGTCGTTATCCTCCAGCTCTGGCAGAACTTCTACCAGCGCAAAGGATGTATGCCGGCGATGGGCGGCATCAAATGGGGAAAGCCTGACTAAGCGGTGAACACCTTTTTCGGATTTGAGGTATCCATAAGCCATCTTGCCTTGTATTGAAATGGTTACCGATTTTATACCGGCTTCTTCGCCGCTGCTCCGGTCTAAGATTTCAGTTTTATATCCATGCTGCTCTGCCCAGCGGAGGTACATCCGTTCCAACATCTCTGCCCAATCTTGCGCTTCAGTGCCTCCAGCCCCAGCGTGGATGGCTAGAATTGCATTTCCTTTATCATACTTGCCAGAAAACAGCAGCTCAGTTTCTTTCTGCGCCAAGATGCGTTCAAATTTTTCTACTTGACTCTCGATCTCAGCAGTTAAGGAACCGTCATCTAATTCAAGCAATGATTTGAGCCCGTTTATGTCGGAGTTAAGTTTGTGCCACTCATCGATTGTGTCGTTCAATTCTGCGATGGACTTCATGACCTTCTGGGCAGCTTCTGGAGAATCCCAAAATCCTAGGGTTTCTGCTTGTTGTTGAAGGTTTTGCAGCACTTGCTCTTTTACGGCTAAGTCAAAGATGCTCCTGAAGCGCGCGGCTTTGAGTCTCTAAGGCTTCGATGCGGTCAGATAAGTCAGACATTTTTACTCCAAAATTAGCGTTCCAGGATGCCATCCACAAAGGCATTGCGATCAAAAAGTTGCAAGTCATCCACACTTTCGCCTAATCCAGCGTAAAGAATAGGGAGATTAAGTTGGTGTTTGATTGCAAAAGCCATACCGCCTTTCGCAGAGCTATCCAGTTTTGCCAGAATAGCGCCATTGAGGTCTACGGCTTGCTGGAATGCCTTGGCTTGTTGAAGTGCATTTTGCCCTGTGGTGGCATCTAAAACGATCCACGAATGGTGAGGGGCGCCTGGGAGGGCTTTGCCAGCTACACGATAAACTTTCTTGATTTCTTCCATCAGGTTATAGCGCGTGTGCAACCTGCCAGCTGTGTCGATCAAGACCACATCCATCTTCCGTGCAACCGCTGACTTAATACCATCGTATGTTACCGCGCCAGGGTCACTATTGGGATTGGAAGTGATAATCGGGACGTCAATGCGTTGGCTCCAAATCTCTAACTGATCAGCAGCTGCTGCCCTAAAAGTATCCCCTGCCACCAGAAGAACTTTTTTCCCCATCTTTTTGTAACGCGCAGCTAGCTTGGCAATCGAGGTGGTTTTTCCAGAACCATTGACGCCCACAATCATGATGACAGTAGGCTCTGCAGAAAGATCCGGTTCTTCCGGTTGATCTAATTGATTAATTAATTCTTCTTTTACGAGTTGATAAAGTTGTTCTGTGCGCGTAAGCCCTTGCTTTCGCACCTTTTCCATACAGTTTTCGATGATGCTGGAGGTTGTTTCCACACCTAAGTCAGCTTGGATCAGCAAAGCTTCCAGCTCATCCCAGGACTCATCATTAATCTCGGTAGTACCGAAGAAGTTCGCAATGCGCCCAAAGGTTACATCACGCGTTTTGGTTAGGCTTTCGTGCCATTTATTGAAAATATTTGCCATAGGGCTTGAATTATAACGAATGTTAACTAAGACGGCTAATCAAGCAGAATTAACCAGAGTTGCCAGATTTTATGCCGTTATTTCAGAACTAGCGAGCTGACCACAGCCAGCTTGGATCTCCACGCCGCGGCGGAGACGGATCGTTACCGGGATTCCATGTTCTTCGAGGGTAGCGGAGAATGCGTGGACTTTTGCTTTCGGGGATCCTTGCAGCGGGTATTTTTTACTTGGGTTAAGCGCAATCAGGTTGACATGGCAAAGCATGCCTTTCAATAAACCGGCTAAGGCAAGTGCGGCTTCGCGTGAATCGTTTACCCCATCGATAAGCGCATATTCAAATGAAATCCTGCGGTGAGTTTGCTCGGTATATGCTTTGCAGGCGGGGATAAGCTTACTCAGCGGGAACATGCGATTGGCTGGCACCAGCTGACTACGTAAAGAGTTATCGGCGGAATGCAAGCTCACAGCTAAATTGACTTGTAGGTTTTCTTTGGTAAATTGTTCAATCTTAGGAATAATCCCAACGGTGCTGATGGTAATGCGCCGAGCCCCGAAGTTCAATCCACGCGGATCCATCAATCGCCGCACAGAATCCATTGTCGCATCATAGTTTAGAAAGGGTTCACCCATACCCATATACACAATGTTGGTCAGGTTTTGGCTTTCAGCTTGTAATTTGCGCATGAAATGAAGGACCTGAGCTAGGATTTCTCCTGAAGTTAGGCTTCTGATAAAACCCATTTGCCCCGTGGCACAGAAAACGCAGCCCATTGGGCAGCCAACTTGCGTGGAGATACACAGCGAGTTACGCCGCTCATAGCGCATCAACACGGTTTCGATGCTAAGGTTATCCGGCAGTGTAAACAGCACTTTTTCGGTCAAGCCGTCTTGAGAGAGCAAAGTTTTCTGTACATGCAGAGGGTTGATGATAAATTCCGCGGATAAACTGTCGCGTAAGTTTTTGGGAGTGTTTGAGAATTGCGCAAAATCGTTATAGAAGCGGGTGTAAAGCCCTTCCCAAAGCTGTTGGGTTCTAAAAGCCGGCTCGCCAAGCTCGGCAAGGGCTGCCCCCAAAGCTTCAAAATCGAGATCGTAAATGAGGCGCTTAGGCATATATGAGCTCGGTTAGGTCTCTTGCGATTAAATCTGGTTGGGGCTGCCAGTGATGAGCTTTAGTCACATCGGTCACACCAGAAAGGACCAACCCAGCCAAACACCCCGCTTTTTGCGCGCCGGCGATATCGGTCTCTAAGCGGTCTCCGATAGCCATAACCTCATGGGGAGCAAACCCTAAAGTTTGAAAGGCGAGTTCATACATTAAAGTTTGTGGCTTGCCAATCAATAGGGGTTGTTTCTCGGCTGCGGTAGCAATCGCCGCAACGCAAGCACCTGCCCCAGGTAAAAGTCCTTGTGGGGTGGGGAAGGTAGCATCCATATTCGTGGCGATAAAATCAGCGCCTTGGCGGATTTGTGTAGCGGCATTGCGGATTTTTTCATAGGTGAGGCTGGTATCCATAGCCACTAAAACAATTTGAGCTGAGTTCCTCTCGGCATCATCACAAACTTGAAAACCATGCTGGTGGATCGTATCCTTGAGCGAAGCAGAGCCTACAACATATACCCAAATGCCAGAAGGATAATGCTGTTGTAAGTACTTAGCTGCTGCAATGGCAGAGGTAATGATTTGCTCAGGTTCGACTTGAACACCAAACGAGGCTAATTTTTGTTGGTACTCATCGATAGACTTTGTCGCGTTATTCGTCGCGAAAACGACTTTTAAACCTAAATCGGAGATGCCTTTGAAAATATAAGGCAAATCTCCGATTGGTTTGCTATCCTTCCAGAGGACCCCGTCCATATCTAAGATTAATCCCTTAAGCTCAGGGAATCTATCCGTTAGCAAAGATCCTCCAGTATGTTTTTGCTTTTCTTAATCTTTTTCGGGTGGACGCAGGACTTTGTCTACGATCCCGTATTCAGCTGCTTGATCCGCGGTCATGTAATAGTCTCGGTCAGTGTCACGGCTGATGACCTCAATAGGTTGCCCCGTAGCTTCAGCTAAGAATTCGTTGAGCTCATCTTTCAGACGTAGAATTTCCTTCGCCATAATCTGAATATCTGTCGCTTGACCCTCGGCTCCACCTAAAGGTTGATGTAAGTGGATTGTGGCGTGGGGTAAAGCGTAACGCTGACCCTTGGTTCCACCAGCTAAGAGAACTGTTCCAAAGCTTGCAGTCACGCCCACGGCAACCGTGCTGATTTTATTTGGGATCATTTGCATTGTGTCCAAAATAGCCAACCCTGCGTAAATCGAACCGCCAGGTGAATTGATGTACATCTGAATGGCTTTATCCGGGTCTTCCCGGCTGAGGTAGAGCAATTGAGCAACGACCAAATTTGCGACTTGATCGTTTATCGCAGTCCCTACAAAAATGATGCGTTCCTTAAGCAGCAAAGAGTAAATATCATACGCCCGCTCCCCAGCTCCGGTAGCTTCAACAACCATGGGAATAACGGATTTAAATGTGTCTTTATCCATATTTTCTTTTCTCCGTAATGTTTCTCAGAAGCTTACCTTAGTGTTATTAGAGAAATATCAAAATCTGTATACAAATTATGCTTCACTTTCTGGCTCTTTTGCTTCTTCTACGGCTG
>DNSH01000124.1 GCA_003499715.1 Candidatus Mesolinea sp.
TTATTGCATTGGGGTGATCAAAAATATAAGAACGAAGAGGAAATGCGCAAGGATTATCCGCACATTTTGGAAGATTTTAGCCAAGGGGAGTTTCCGCCAGGCGCAATTCAGCATATGGAGACGATATTAAGCATGGCGGGGCGGAGACCTCTGATTGTGCGCTCCTCCAGTTTACTGGAAGATAACTTTGGCACCGCTTTTGCTGGTAAGTACGAAAGCATTTATTTACCCAACCAAGGCGAGCCAGAAGATAACCTACGCGCAATGCAGCAAGCCATGGCGCGCATTTATGGCAGCACACTCAACCCCAATGCCTTGCTTTACCGAAAAAGCCGCGGCTTGCTCGATTATGACGAGCGCATGGCATTGCTCATCCAAGTCGTCGAGGGGCAGCAGGTTGGGCAATATTACTTCCCCCAGTTAGCTGGCGTAGGCTATAGCCGCAACCAATACCGCTGGTCACCCCAAATCCGCCCAGAGGAAGGCTTCGTGCGTTTGGTTTGGGGCTTGGGCACACGCGCCGTGGACCGTGTGGGCAACGACTACCCGCGTTTAGTAGCTCTCAGCCACCCCACGCTAACGCCATCCAGTTCTTTGCAGTCTATCCGCCACTACTCACAGCAGTACATTGATCTCATCGATCTCAAGAACAACCTCTTTCGGACATTACCGGTACATGAAGTTTTAGGACCCCAAGTCCCCGCTCTGCGTTACATCGCCCAGATCGATAGCGATGGATATATTCACACAATGCACGCAAATTTCATCGAGGGAGATTCAAAAAGCCTTATCCTCACTTTTGATGAGTTGCTGCGCCACACTGATTTCCCGGGCTTTATGCGAGAACTCTTGGCTGCTTTGGAAGGTGAATATCACACGCCAGTGGACGTTGAATTTACTGCCAAGGTGGAAGAATCCCAAGGCAAGCCAAAGGTACAAATTACTTTGATTCAATGCAGACCGCTTGGGACGATTAAAGAGAGCGTTTACTTGCTGCCGCAAAATGTCCCCTTAAAAGATCAAATCTTTTCAGGTAAAAGCGTAGTTTCGGGTGGGAGTGTGCAAAACGTGCATTATATACTTTACGTGCCGCCGGAAGCCTACTTTTCCATCCCCAATAGTGCTGAACGCAACAAATTGGAGCGCGCTATTGGCAAACTCAATGCTGCATTAGCTGACGAAACCTTCATCTGCGTAGGTCCAGGCCGTTGGGGTACTTCTAATCCAGATTTAGGCGTGCATGTGGATTATGGCGATATCTACAACGCCAAAGCCTTGGTGGAGCTTACCGGCGGCCCGATAGGCATTCCCGATGAGCCTTCTTTGGGCACGCATTTTTTCCAAGACTTGCTGGAAGGGCAGATTTACCCGATTGCAGTCAACCTGAGCAAAGATAGATTTCAACACGAATTCTTCGAAGCCGCACCCAATCATTTATCCGATTGGATCACAATCGAAGCGGGTTTGGAAACGCGCTTACGGCTAATCCAAGTGAGCGATGCAAGCCCCAACAGCCATTTAGATTTGGTAATTGACGATGCTACTGGCCAAGCCTTAGCCTTTCTTGTGCATGAACGCGAGATCACTTCAGAAGGCAGGCAGGTCATTGTCCCTTAGGTTTCACGTGAAACAATGCTGGTTTAGTGCATGATGTTTCACGTGAAACATCTCAACGGAGAATCTCCTAACGGCGCGAATTCATATCTATGAATTTTCCCTTACTATCGTTAATGTATTTAATTTAAGTGTAAAATAGGGAACTATGTTCGATTATTAGACCACAGTTTCTTAGGAGATGATGATGGATAAAGTGCTGGATGTGGTAAACGTCACCAAAATCTATCCAAATGGGAAAAAAGCCAATGCTGGCATCAATCTGGAAGTATATAAAGGCGAAATTATAGGCTTAATCGGTCCCAATGGTGCTGGTAAGACCACACTTCTCAGGCAAATCTTAGGACTGCTTAAACCTACCGAGGGCAGCATTACCCTTCTGGGTAAAGATATTGTCAAAGATCCGTCAATCATCAAGCAAGAAGTCGGTTTTGAACCACAATATCCGCTCTATTTTCCTTCCTTGACCGTCGAAGAGTCGATTGGATTTGCCTTAAAGTTTAAAGGCTACAAAGGGGAACCTTTATCTAAAAAGCTTTCCCAAATTATCGAATTGCTCAATTTAGGGAAAGTCAGAAACTATTATGGCTACCAACTTTCACCTGGCTTGATAAAACTTCAGCTTTTGGGCGTGGCGCTCGCACAAAGTGGCAGCATCTTAGTGTTAGATGAACCCACTTCGATGATCGATATTATCAACAAAAATCACATTTGGCAGGTGCTCGCGGATTTCAAGGCAGAGAAATCGCTCCTCATTGCCAGCCATGACATGAACGAGGTGAAGAGGCTTTGCGATCGAATCTATCTCATTGTTGATGGTAAGGTGATTGCCGAAGGCTCTCCGGAGCAGATTTCCGGATTACTCAAGCTCCCCTGCAAGTTTAGCTTTTCGACTTCAGATAGCGATCAGACTGAGAAGCTTTTGACACAAAAGCAGCTGGAGTATGCTTTAGAAAATGGCATTTTTGACCTTAGCGTAGTTGAGCTCAGTTTGGGCATCGATTTGATCAAGGAGATCAACGACCAAACTGGCATCACTTACATTCATTTCGAAGCTCCGTCCTTTGATGAAACCATTATGAAGTTAGTGGAGAACAGCCATGAGTAAAATATCAACCGCAATAGAAATGGAATTTAAATCCCTACGGATTTATTGGCTGCAACTTCTGATCGTCGTCTTTGTAATGCCATTTTCCTATGCGTTTATCATCTTGATTTCAGGTAATTTACAGGGCGCTTCAGTCAACTATCTTTTATCGGGTTATATTATTTCCACTATCATCAGCACCTTCATTAATATGCTCGGGATGCGTATCACCAATATGCGGCAGCAAGAAGTTTTGGAGCTTTATTCCACCTATGCCATTTCATTTCCGACCATTGTGATCAGTGAGTGCCTGGCGTACGTTCTGATCACACTGCCTATTGTCTTGATTGTACTGGGATATATTGTCGCCACATCTCAAGTAATCAATTGGCTGCTCCTCATTTGTGGCGCACTTCTTACTATAGTGTTTTTACTGCTAATTTCCGTTTACCTTGGCCTTGCCATGAAAAACATGTTTATTGCAAACGGGCTTTTTCAGGTAATTACGTGGGTCCTCATCTTGCTGGCGCCAATTTATTATAATTTTGAGACACTCAATCCTGTTTTTAAAGGGATTCTGCTCATTAATCCAGTAACCCATCTCTTAAATATGGTGAGGGTGCCATTAGGCTTTTTGCCCAGTGTGAACCTTGCATACTCTTTCGGGTATATTGTTCTGCTCTCAATATTTGCGTTTGTTTATGTCTCAAAACGCATCAATAGCACCCATATTTTAGAAAAGATATTCTAAAGTCTAGTCAAGAACATAATATTTTTATATTTTATTCTAATAATCCTCATAAGCGTTGGATTAATGAGGCTTTATTAGCCTCATTTTGCTTGACCAAGCATCTAATCAGCGATAAAATAATG
>DNSH01000156.1:0-416 GCA_003499715.1 Candidatus Mesolinea sp.
GAAGCTGCCCAAGCCTTTGCCCAGAACCCACAAGGCTGGTTGGTATTTTTAGGCCCTTACGGCTGCGGTAAGACGCATTTAGCCGCGGCGATTGGCAATTACCAAGCTGGATTGGGTTTTCCACCGCTTATGGTGGTGGTGCCGGACCTGCTAGACCACTTGCGGGCTGCATACGCACCAAACAGCCCAGTGAGTATTGACCAACGCTTTGAGGAGATCCGCCGCTCGCGTTTGTTAATCTTGGATGACTTAGGGACCCAATCTGCTACTCCCTGGGCACGAGAAAAACTGTATCAATTGTTTAACTATCGCTATAATGCGGAGTTACCCACGGTCATCACCACGGCGATTATGCCCGGAGAAATCGATCAGCGGCTGCGCAGCCGTATGTCCGATACGCGCATTTGCCGCATGGT
>DNSH01000156.1:594-3112 GCA_003499715.1 Candidatus Mesolinea sp.
ATGAAAGTATGATATGATTTAGGTCGTTTTGCAGGCAACTGCAAGCTTTAATTTAACGTTGCCTGATATACATATTTATAGAAAAAGAGTTGATTTATGGAAAAAATTATCCGAGAGATACCAAACAGTTTTGACTTGCCTTACCGCATCAAGAAACTGGCTGACCTTGCCCACAACTTATGGTGGGCGTGGAACCCCGAAGCAGCCCGCATGTTAAAAGAGATTGATCCGCTGCTCTGGGAGCGGTCGCACCACAACCCCGTGGTCTTTCTACGTACTGTGGACCCAACAACCTATGATGGCTTGATCAAAGATCGCTACTTTTTAGGGCGATACGACCGCATTCTCCGTGAATTTAATACGTATATGAAATCCAAGGACACCTGGTTCAGCCATACTTACCCTAATCTGTTAGATGAGGAAATTGCTTACTTTTCGTTTGAATATGGGCTGCACGAATCTTTGATGGTATATGCCGGTGGGTTAGGCGTGCTTTCAGGTGATCACCTTAAGGAGTCGAGCGACTTGGGCATTCCCCTTGTAGGTGTCGGTTTCCTCTATACTTACGGCTACTTTTCACAAAAAATCACCGAAGATGGCTGGCAAGAAGCTCGTAATGTTCAAATTGTCTATGACGATTTACCGCTCATTGCGCTTTATGATGAAAACCATGAACCCATCAAAATTTCTGTGGAACTACCTGGTAGGACGGTATTTGCCCGTTTATATGAACTCAATGTCGGGCGCGTAAAGTTGGTCCTTCTTCAAACCAACATCCCCGAGAATAACCCGAATGACCGCCAGCTGACCGATCGGCTCTATATCAGTGACCCAGAGCTCCGCATCTCTCAGGAGATCTTACTGGGCATTGGCGGCTTCCGCGCGCTGAAAGCTTTGGGGCACAACCCTACCATTTATCACATGAACGAGGGGCATTCTGCCTTTTTGACGCTAGAACGCACACGGGAGCTTGTACAGCAAGGCAAGACTTTTGACGAGGCGATAGATCTTGTCAAGCACTCCAGCGTTTTTACCACGCACACTCCGGTACCGGCTGGGAACGATGAGTTCCCCCTCTGGCTGATGGAGAAATACTTTGCCAATTTATGGCCACAGTTGGGTTTGGATCGCGAACAATTTATGGATATTGCCCGTATCAAGCAAGACTGGGGTGGGGAAGCCTTTAGTATGCCGAAGTTAGCGCTTAAACTATCGAACTTCCGCAACGGTGTTTCTAAAATTCACGGGCAAGTTTCCAAGCAGATGTGGCACGAGCTCTGGCCAGATAAACCCGTGGATGAAGTTCCGATCACCTACATCACCAATGGCGTACACACGCGTACATGGCTGGCACGTCGGCTCGCCTTACTATACCGGCGGTACCTTAGCCCAGATTGGTATGAACATATTGATGACGAGGAAATGTGGCAACGGGTGGACTTAATCCCAGATGCGGAATTGTGGCGTGTGCGCCGGCACCTCAAGCGAAAACTGGTTGCGTACATGGTCAACCGTGCACGGGATGCTTGGCAAGCTGGCAGCGTTCACCCCGTACAGACTGTTGCCAGCGGGGTTTTGTTAGATCCGTATGCGCTGACGATTGGTTTTGCGCGCCGCTTTGCTACCTATAAACGGGCTAATTTAGTCTTTACGGATGTGGACCGCTTGTTGCGCATTGTAACTAACCCGAGCAAGCCAGTCCAAATAGTCTTTGCGGGTAAAGCCCATCCATCTGATGAGCCGGCTAAGCTCTTGATTCAAGAAGTCTATCGGCACGTGAAGGATGCGCGCTTTGGCGGCAGGTTAGTCTTTTTGGACGACTACGATATGGATATGGCACGTTATTTGGTGCAGGGTGTGGACGTTTGGCTCAATACCCCCCGCCGTCCGCGTGAAGCTTCGGGCACAAGCGGACAAAAAGCTGCGCTCAATGGCACTCTGAACTTTTCAGTTTTGGATGGTTGGTGGGCAGAAGGATACAATGGCGCGAATGGCTGGGCGATTGGCGATTCTACCGTTTCGGATAATCAAGACGAACAAGACAAAGCCGACGCTGAGAGCCTTTATGACACCCTTGAAAACGAGATTGTACCCCTCTACTACACCATGCGCTCTGCAGACGGCTTACCCGGAGATTGGATCGAGCGGATTAAGGAAAGCATCAAAACGCTTACCCCACGCTTTTCCACCACCCGTATGGTCAAACAATATATGAATGAGCTCTATTTACCTGCAATTCAAATGACTGAAGAGGAACCAGAACAAGAGCAAGCCTGAGAATAATTAAAGTGCGAGGTACCGGTTATGCCTGATTTTCTTTCTATTTCCCCATGGTTAGGTGCTTTGATCATTTTTGTTTTGCGCGTGATCAATATTGCCATGGATACGCTGCGCGTTATGTTGACCATGCGTAACATGAAGTGGATTTCTTGGATTCTTGGATTCTTCGAGACAATTCTCTTTGTGATTGCCATGGGGGCAGTGCTGGATAATCTTAATAATATCCTCTATATCGTTG
>DNSH01000094.1:0-1305 GCA_003499715.1 Candidatus Mesolinea sp.
CGGCTTGGCTAGAACGGTAGCAGAAGGCCAGCAAGATCCTGCTGCTCCCATCCTGGTGCTCTGCACCCGCAGCGGTCTCAAAGATATCAACGCTGCCATGCGCTCCGTGCCGGCAGCGCCTGTGATCGAACCCACTATTCAAGCCTTGACGAAGGTGATCTATGGATAAACCTGTATTTTCGATTATTGCTCCCATTTACAACGAACTGGAAAACCTCCCCTTGTTGTATGCTCGTGTGCGGGATGAGATGGAAAAGACTGGTGAACCTTGGGAATTGATTCTGGTTGATGATGGCAGCCAAGATGGCTCTACGGAGGTGATTCGCAAATTAGCTGCTTCCGACGCCCGCGTGCGTCCGGTGATCTTTGCGCGCAACTTTGGGCATCAAATCGCCGTGACCGCCGGCTTGGATTACAGCCGCGGAGATGCCGTCATCATCATCGATGCAGACCTACAGGATCCGCCTGAAGTCATTGGTAAGTTGATTGAAAAATGGCGCGAGGGTTACCAGGTGGTTTATGCCGTACGCACCGAACGCGAAGGCGAAACCCGCTTCAAGACCGCCACTGCCTCCGCCTTTTACCGCATCATTGATCGCATTACCGACATTCGTATACCGCTGGATACCGGCGACTTCCGCTTGATGGACCGCAAAGTGGTCGATATAATGAAGACCATGCGGGAACGCAACCGCTTTTTGCGTGGCATGAGCGCTTGGACCGGCTTTAAGCAAATTGGGGTGGAGTACAAACGTGAGGCACGTCATGCTGGTGAGAGCAAATACCCACTCAAAAAGATGCTTAAGTTAGCTATGAATGCCGTTACTGGCTTTTCCATGTGGCCATTGGAGCTTGCCACCCGCGTCGGCATCGGCTTGATTGCGCTGGACTTCATCAGCCTGATTGTGGTCATCATCCTGAGTACCGCTGCCCATGTGGACTTTCATGGGCTTGCTACCTTAGGAATCATTATGGTATTCCTAGCTGGACTAATCCTAACCTTTATGGGGGTTCTGGGTGAATACATTGGCCGCATTTATGATGAAGCTAAGGGTCGCCCGCTCTACATCGTAGCCGAAGGACCAGAAGAACCCTTCAATCCCATCCGCTTAGACCTTCCGCCTGACCATAAGGCGTAATCTTTAATAAACAGAGGAACTTATGACCAAAATTGATTTATCCATCATGCCCGACCGCTTGGAAAGAACCTTGCAGAGGGTGCGCGAAAAGCACATTATCATCCCCACTTTCGCCCAACAACGTGACCCTAACCTCATCCCGGAGGAAATCAAAGCCCAGCTGAAA
>DNSH01000094.1:1428-13099 GCA_003499715.1 Candidatus Mesolinea sp.
ATATCGGCTTGTGGGATTTGCATCCGCTCAATCTTTTCCGTATTACCTGGAAAAACGAGCCTAAACCTAGTGGCGGGTTGTTTGACGGCGTAAATGCCTTAGAATTCCCCTCCAGTCTCACGGGCGTGAATGCGCGTATCATTGCCTTGGTAGGCAAGTGGTTCCCCACCGGTGCACATAAGGTTGGGGCAGCTTTCGGCTGCCTGGTACCCCGCTTGGTCACCGGTCAGTTTGATCCCACCCAGCAGAAAGCCGTTTGGCCCTCCACAGGCAATTATTGCCGCGGCGGCGCATATGATTCGGCTCTCCTGGGCTGCGAGTCCATTGCCATCCTGCCTGAGGGGATGAGCCGTGAACGTTTTGAATGGCTCAGCAAAATCGCGAGCGATGTGATCCCAACGCCAGGTAGCGAATCCAACGTCAAAGAGATTTTCGATAAGTGCTGGGAACTACGCCGCAGCGGTCAGGATTTGATGATCTTTAATCAGTTTGATGAATTTGGCAATTACCTGTGGCACTATACCATCACTGGCAGCGCCATTGCCGAAGTGCTGCACCAAAAGCTTGGACCCAAGGATACTTATCGCGGGTTCGTCTCCGCCACCGGCTCAGCTGGCACGATTGCTGCCGGCGATTACCTCAAGCAGCAATTCCCAGCCAGCAAAGTGGTCGCAAGCGAAGCACAGCAATGCCCAACCTTGCTTATTAACGGCTTCGGCTCACATCGCATCGAGGGCATTGGCGATAAGCACGTGCCTTGGATTCATAACGTGCGCAATACCGATTTTGTGGTTGCCATCGATGATCAGGCTGTGGTGAACTTAGCACGTCTTTTCAATGAGCCCGCTGGTCGCGAGTACCTCATCAATTCTGGCGTGGAAGAAAACTTAGTCACGCAATTAGGTTTACTGGGATTCTCGGGCATCTCCAATTTGCTCTCTGCAATCAAATTTGCCAAATATAACGAGCTCACCACCAACGATGTGGTCGTGACTGTATTGACTGATTCCATGGAGCTGTACCAAAGCCGGCTAGCAGAAATGCGCGCCGAAAGTGGCTCTTATTCCGCCACACAGGCTGCAGCCGATGATGCCCGCTACCTCAAAGGTCAGCCCATCGACTTCATGCAAGAGCTAAGCTACTACGACCGCAAGCGCATTCATAACCTCAAGTATTACACCTGGGTAGAGCAGCAGGGCAAAACCTACGCAGAAATCCAGGCGCAATGGTATGACCCAGATTACTGGACTGAATTGCAAGCGCAGGTACCGCAGATTGATGCGCTCATTGAGGAATTCAACCGCAAAGCTGCGGTAGCCTAAGGCGAGGCAGCGGATGGCAACCCAAGCTGTAAGCCATGCTTCTGATCTCGTGCTGGTAGCGGTGATGCCTAACCAGCGCGACCTGGAGATTGCACGCGTCTTGGGTTGGTATCGCATCCCGCTCAAAAGCGCACCCAAAGTGATCTCCGTGGATTACTTAGCCTTTTACCAGACCGGAGCATTCCCACCGGAAGAACGCTGGCAGATTCGCTGGGTGGCGCCGATCTTGGGGCATGAGCTCACCACACGCGCAGAACTGTTGCACGATCAGCCTAATCACCCACGCGCCGAAGAGGAATATTTCAAGCTTCAGCTAGGTCCTCTGGAGGAATTAGCTCAACCTATCCCCGCTGGCAGCTGGAAGCGCATTACCTTCTTCTACACGACCATGGGCAGAATTTGGCAAGCAGAAAGCTTAGCCGATTTGCCTGTCCACGATGAGGAGCGCAGTGTTTTGTGGCAATCCTTGCGAGAACGCGCACTAAAAGCCAACGAGTATCAAGCGACTGATCTGCCAACGCTACCTCTTGATCCATCCATATTAGCGCTTCTGAGTGGGAAGTGGGGGTAGCAGCTTTCTGGGCTAACCCACACCAAACAATCCGGTGCCTATTCAACGTATGGAAGGCGGCAAAATGAAAACATTAATCAAAAACGGAACCTTAGTTACAGCCGAAAGCAGTTTTCAAGCCGATCTCCTCATTGAGGGGGAGCATATTATTCAAATTGCCCCGTCCATCGAAGCTGCTGATGCTGAGGTTGTGGACGCTTCTGGGCAGCTTGTCTTACCAGGCGGAATCGATGCGCACGTGCATATAAACTTGCCCATGGGCGAGACGGTTTCCTCCGATGATTATTACACCGGCAGCAAAGCCGCTGCATTTGGAGGTACTACCACAATCATCGACTTTGTCTCTCAAGATGCTGGCAGCTTAGCCGATAATATTGCCTGTAAACGTGCCGAAGCCGAGGGCAAAGCTGCTATCGATTACAGCTTGCACATGAACATCACTCGCTTCGATGAAAGCGTGGCGGAAGAGCTGCCTGACCTACCCTCTTTAGGTATTCACTCTATCAAAGTTTTTACTGCCTATAACAACCGCCTGCGATTGGGCGATGGCGATATTTTTAAGGTAATGCGCATTGCCGGTCGGCATGGCTTGCTCACCATGGTCCATGCCGAAAATGGTGACGTCATTGACGTCCTGACGGCAGAAGCCTTAGCCCAAGGGCACACGAGCCCGGTTTGGCATGCGCGCACGCGTCCCGGCTGGGGCGAAGTGGAAGCCAGCCTGCGCGCCGTTGCCTTGGCTGCCCAGGCTGAAGCACCTGTGTACTTAGTGCACATGAACGTAGCTGGCGAGGTTGACCAGTTGGCTTATGGGCGCAATCATGGCGTTCGGGCAATGGGCGAAACCTGCCCACAATATCTATTTTTCAGCGAGAAAGACTTGGAACGCCAAGATAGCGCTAAGTGGGTTTGCTCTCCGCCGTTGCGCAGTCCTGCCGATCAAGAAGGACTTTGGCGCGGGATCGAAACCGGCACTATTCAGGTTTTAGCCACTGATCATTGCCCCTTCTTTTACGATGGCACCAAACCAATCTTCTACGAGGGCAAGCCCGTCACCATCCCAGGTAAGGAGCTGGGCAAAGATAACTTCACCCGAATTCCCAATGGCTTGCCTGGCGTCGGTGACCGCCTGCCAGTCTTTTGGACGCATGCAGTCGGTGCTGGCAGAATCACACCAAATCAGTTTGTCGCACTTACCTCAACGAACCCTGCCCGTATTTTTGGCCTTTACCCACAAAAAGGCTGCTTAGCTGCAGGCTCCGATGCCGATCTGGCACTTTGGGATCCCAACTATGAGCTAACCTATGGTGTGCATGTTGCCCAGCATCGCACAGATTACAACCTCTATGAAGGCTGGCAGCTAAAGGGCTTTCCTCGTCAGGTATTCCTACGTGGAAAGAGAATTGTAGCGGATCAGCAGTGGTTCGGTAAAGCTGGCAGCGGTCGTTATTTGATGGCTCACCCAGGAGAGATTCTCTGAGTTGAGAGGATCGGCGCCATGCCTATCTTAGTTATCCTTGCGCTCTTATTGGTAAGCTCAGCTGCTATTGCCATTTCGGATGCGCTCAAGCCTAAAGTTTCCCGTTCCTGGATGATTGCGCTGGTAGGAGCAGCTATTTCCTGGTTAGGCGTGCTCTTATTACGGCTTTACCTCCCCACAGACCTTAGTTTGTTCGCCTGGCAGCCAGAATCTCTCTTTCATACGCGGCTATTTTTAGAAATTAACTATGATAATTGGCCGTATGCTCTTTCACTCGTAACTCTATGTATGGCGGTGATTTTCACCGATTCTACCCGCAGCTTTTTGCCTTCCTCCCCTAAGGCTTGGGCTAATTCCTTAGCGCTCACGGCGGTTAATCTGTTGGCACTTTTCGCTGGTGACCCAAATATGCTTATTTTTGCTTGGGTGCTGGTAGATGCTCTTGAGTTTATTTCTACCTTGCCTAACAAGCAGTCAAATCACTCGGCTGCCCGCTTGCCAACCGTGTTCGGTGTGCGCATGTTAAGCACATTGACACTTGCAGCCGGCACAGTTTCTGGCTGGCTGGTCCAACCTGGGTTTACGCTGTCCGCGATACCCTCCCAGGCGGGCATTTTCTTCTTGTTAGCTGCCGGTCTCAGGTTGGGTGTGCTTCCGTTAAACCTGCCCTTCTTGCAATCGTCTGAGGAGAAAAATGGACCCGCGCTGCTGCTGAGGCTTTCGCCGGTTGCTTCCAGCTTAGCAGTCATCACCCGATTGCCAGCTAACCTACTTACCAATCAGCCAGTCTGGTTAGCGCTATTCAAAGTGCTCACCACCGTTGCTGCACTTTACGCCGCTGGTATGTGGCTCACCGGAAAAAATCAACACAATGCGCGACCTTTTTGGATTATCGCCTTAGCATCTTTTAGTATCATGTGTGCGCTCAATGGCGCTGCACCAGCCAGCCGCGCTTGGGGAACTGCCCTTTTACTGAGCGGCAGCACGCTTTTCCTCTTCGATCCACCAATCCGCCGCATCCGCTTCTTGCCTATCTTGGGTATCTTGGGCTTCATCGGCTTACCTTATACTTTAGCGGCTTCGGGTTGGGAAGGGTTATTAGGCACCCGCTTCACTTTTGGCTCCGCACTCATGCTCCTAGCCCACACAATGTTGGTATTAGGGTATTTGCGCTATACCTTTGAGATCACCGGCACTGTTACAGGGCTCGAACGGCATGCCCGTATCACATATCCCCTTGGCTTGATTTTGATAGTGCAGTCGATCGTAATCCTTACGCTCGGCGGTTGGCCTGGAAGCCTCACTTCAGGCTTATGGGTGGCAGGTCTTGCCAGCCTGTTAATGGCGGGATTAATCGCCAGCTTTTATTTTTGGCAAGGCGCCCAGATTTCAGCCCTCATTCAAAAGCAAAACTTCCGTTTTTACCGCTTAGGGAGAGTACTCATCCAAGGGTTTCAAAACATCCTGAGTTTACAATGGCTCTATCAATCACTTGGCTGGTTTTTCAGGCAAGCAGCGGCTGTAGGTCTCACGGTTAGCCGGATTATCGAAGGTGAAGGTGGGATACTTTGGTCCCTGGTCTTCCTTGTCATTCTGATTACGCTCTTCCTTGCAGGGGTGCCAACGCCATGAACTTATCCTGGCTCTTTATTCCAGCTGGTCTGATGCTTTTCGCAGCAGAGGTTAACCTAACCCGGCGGCAATGGCTGGTGAATTTGATTGCTTTAGCGGCGCAATACTTGGGTATGTTCCTCTTGCTCACCTTAGTGCGACCGCCGACACTCGCCGCGATTAAGCTTATCGTTGGTTGGATGGATACATTGGTGTTATATGTCACCTTAGCCTCGGTGGGAGAATTCTATACCCTGAAAGCTCCGCAACGCCTCAGCAGCGGACAGATTTTCCGCTTTTTAGCCGGTCTTTTCATGATTGTCTTCACTATTATCTTCCTACCGCAAATTCAAAGTTTGTTTTTGATGGAGAGCAATCAACCCTTGCTGCTGGCTGCAGTAGGCACGATGCTCTTAGGTTTGCTGCAAGTGAGTATGATCTCAGAGCCATTCTATATAATTCTGGGTTTGCTCACTTTCCTTTCCGGTTTTGAACTGCTTTACGCTGCCTTGGAGCTTTCTCTACTGTTGGAAGCCCTTTTCGCCGGCATCAACCTCGGATTAGCGTTGGTGGGTGCTTATTTCTTGGTCAAGGACGCGGAGATCGAACAGCCATGAGCACGCCGCTGATTTGGATCGTCATTCCCTTAGGCTTTACGGGGGTCTTAACACTTTTACACAACAAACCCAAGCTTTCGAGCATCCTCACTTGTGTTTTCACCCTTGGTTTAGTAATTCTGGCACTCGTATTCCCTAAAGATTTAGCTTTTGTGCTCCCCGACCAGCGCATTGAAATCCCAAGTAGTTTGGTGCTCCTCAACCGCACCGTGCAGATTACTGGCGAAAACTTAACGATGGTAGCCTTGTTATATGCAATTACGCTTCTCTGGAACTTAGGTAACAGCGTGTTTAAGGTAAGCACCTGGTTCAACGTGCTTTCATTGGTAATAACAGCTTTATGGGTAACTGCGCTTTCAGTAATCCCTTTTCTTTATGCTGCTTTGTTGATCGAGCTGATTGCGCTGCTTAGCGTGCCGCTGCTTTCTCCGCGCGGAAAAAAGACTGATCAAGGATTGCTGCGGTATATCGTCTTTGAAACTTTAGCATTAGCGCTCATTTTACTCACGGGCTGGATGCTTTCTGGTATCAGCGCAGTGCCAACTGCCAGCCCTTTGCTTGTACGTGCTAGCATCATGCTCCTGTTTGGGTTTGCTCTTTGGATTGGCGCTTTCCCATTCCACTCATGGATGCCCATGATCAGCCAAAGCAGCGCTCCGTGGGCAGTGAGCTTCCTTCTCGCAATCATGCAAACCGCGCTTTCTGTATTTTTGCTCACTTTTTTAGATCAATATGCTTGGCTGCGTAATTTACCGCAGGTATATACCAGCTTACGCTGGGTAGGCGTCATCATGATTACTTTCAGTGGTTTGGCTGCCTCCTTGCAAAAGAACCTTGCGCGTCAATTTGGTTACCTCATTATGATGGAGACAGGTTACTCGTTACTCGCCATCAGCCTTGCATCTCAAGGTGGTCTTCCATACTTAGCAATGCTGCTTCTTCCAAGAGTACTTAGTTATTTCCTTTGGAGCTGGTCACTTTCCGGAATTAGGCTACTCCAGCTGGAAGTCAGCCTTGACCAAAGTTCGCTATCTGGGATTTTCCATATATACCCGCTGCATAGCATGAGCATCTTGGTCAGTATGCTCTCATTATTAGGCTTTCCCTTGCTGCCGCTCTTCCCGCAGAAGCAAATGCTCTGGTTGATTGCATCCCAAAACGCACCTGAGACAATCCCCTTCATGATCATAGGCGGGTTGGGAATGCTGTACGCCATCTTACATTTATTTGGGCTGTTTATCCGCAACGAGGGCAATAATATGTCCCCAACCCCTCAGAAAGAACAGGCAAAACTCGTGGTTCCCATAATCTTGGTGCTCATTTTGATGTTGGTCATGGCAATTGCACCCCAAGTAATATTACCGCGCATGCTGGAGATTCTTGCCCCATTCACGCGTTTATCCCTGCCGTAAATTACAGGGCATATCAAGGTTAAATAATAATGTCCTAACGCGGGCAATTTAGAAATGTCCTAATGGGTAAATAAAGTCTTCAGTTTGGGTTTTTTCTCATAGATAACCACCTTATTTCTTCTTGTCTATAATGCTTCAAGGTGACCCTAACCCTGACCCTTCCCCAGCGGCAAGCGGTTTTTTCTGCCTCAGCCCAGCCGCTGGGGAAGGGAAAATAGTTTGAAAGAGGGCTGCGCCCTCTTTCAAACATCAACTCCCCGTCCCAGCGATAGTTAATTAGGATAATATTATAATTATTTGTCCGCTGGGAAGGGGAGTAAGAGGGGAAAGGTTACGATTATGCTGTTCGTCATGATTTTTTCGTTCCTTTGAAAACAATCAAGGTAATAGAACAACGATTTCATTGCTTCTAATCTTAATTAGGACATTTCTATTTTGCTACTTTAGACCATCATCACTTTGCTCTTACAGCAAAGTACAGTGCATGTACTCAGTTAAATTTATAGGTATAATCGGTATATTGAAACACCCTCATGATCATAGTTAGGTGAAAAATGGATGAAATTAGCATATTAGAACAACTCGAGAAGCGCGTCGAATGGCTCGATAACGAACGGCGTAACGATAAGAATAACCTAGCTTCGCTGCAAAATCGCCTGACAGTCTTAGAAGGCGAGAATATTGCCTTGCGCAAACAACTCAAAGAGATGGAAACAGAAATTGCCAAGCTTACATCGCAAATTGCCAGCTTTGATAAGTACGAAAACCGCATCGAACGCTTAAATAACGATCTAACCAAGCAAATTCGCGATGTTAACGAACGGGCTGACTTAAACCTTAATGAGTCAGTCAAGCGCCTGAAATTGGAAATTGAAGCTATCCGCCGCTCCGTGAGTGAACTTTATCCATTCACTGAGCAATTTGAACCGATTCGTAATGAACTGAAGACTTACAAAGTGGAAGATGCCCGTCTTGCCCGCCAAATTGAAGAGCTTAAAGGTAAGCTTGCTGAAGCCACCCGCTTCGATGACGATTACCGCCGCTCGCTTCATCTCTTGGAAGAAAACTTCCGCCAGCAGGGCAAAGTGATCACCGACCTTCAAGGCGAAGTGGTTTCATTGCGTAAACGCTTAGAAGAAACACGCGGCCGCTTTGACAGCTTCAGTGATAGTTTCAAAACATTTGATACACGCATCACAGAGTTGATGACCTACGAAAGAGACCGCAAGGAAGCCCAGGCTGTCTTTATGGATAAGGTCAATAATTCTTTGCTCGAAAAAGATAAAACCTTCAAAACCTGGGAAAAACGCTTCGAAGATATCGAAAAAATTAATATTAACCTTTCCAGCCAGTTAGAAGACTTGGAAAAAGCCAAAGCAGCTGTAGAGAAAGCCATTGTTGGCGTTGATGAAGTCACACAGCGTTTCGAACGACGTATCAATGAAATCAGCGAAATGCAACGCTTGAGTGATGAACGCTTTCGCCAGGAATGGAATACTTTTAAATCCGATGACGTCAAGCGCTGGAGCAATTACCTCTTAGCGCAAGAAGAGCAAACCCGCAGCATCAATCAGCAGATTACTCAGGCACAAGAAGAAATTGAAGCTCTAACTGATAACACAGCTAATCTACAGGAAGAGCTGAACCGCCTCGCTAATGAGACCTTCCAACATGTTCAGTTGGTTCTAACGGCTTATCAGGAATCCATTCAGTCCTTAGCTCCATTAGCGGAGAAGAAAGCTCAGTAAAACCGTGCACATCGTTGGGACTGCCGGCCACGTTGATCACGGCAAATCCACACTGATTGCAGCCCTCACCGGGGTACATCCCGATCGCCTCAAAGAGGAAATCGAGCGGGAAATGACAATAGAACTCGGCTTTGCCTCTCTCCAACTGCCAAACGGAGAGCAAATCGGCATTGTGGATACCCCTGGGCACCGCGATTTCATCGGCAACATGCTGGCTGGTATAGGCGGAATTGATGCTGTGCTGCTGGTTATCGCAGCTGATGAAGGGGTTTCCGCCCAAACGCGAGAACATTTAGCCATCCTTGATTTGCTTCAAGTTCAAAAGGGGATCATTGTTATTACTAAAATCGATTTGATCAATGACCCGGAATGGCTGGAGCTGGTGGAACTGGAAGTACGCGAGCTGGTGCATGGAACCAGTTTGAGCGATGCCCCCTCGGTCAAAGTTTCCGCGAAGACTGGCGCCGGTTTGCAAGAACTCGTGCAAGCGCTGGAGCAAGTCCTTGCAGATACACCTGTCAAAGCAGATTACAGCCGGCCGCGCTTGCCTGTTGACCGCGTGTTCAGCCTGATTGGCTTCGGCACCATCGTCACCGGCACTTTGCTTGATGGAACTTTCTCAGTGGGAGAGGAAGTTGTTTGCCTGCCAACTGGCTTGCACGCCCGCATTCGCGGCGTCCAAAATCACAATCAAAAACAGATGCAGTCACATCCTGGTACACGCACAGCGTTGAATCTTAGCGGTATCGATAAAAGCCAGATTTCCCGTGGTGACGTCATTGCCTGGCCAGGGAGCTATGAACCCACCCAGCTGCTCGATGTTTCCTTTCGCTATCTTCCAGGATTATCTACCGATTTTGAGCACAACACTGAGGTGAAGCTCTTCATCGGTGCTTCCGAGACCGTAGCACAAGCCCGTTTGCTCGGTGCCAACCGCCTTGAGCCAGGCGAAGAAGGCTTTTTACAGATGAGATTAGCGTCTCCTATTGTGGCAGTGCGCGGAGATCGTTACATCCTGCGCTTGCCTTCGCCTTCAGAGACATTAGGCGGTGGAATTGTATTGGACGCACACCCGGGGAAATTACACCGCCGCTTTGACCCCTCAGTGCTTCAGCAACTTCAAAGTATGCACAAAGGAAAACCTTCAGAGGTTATGATCCAAGCGCTCTCCAGCTTGGGGGTTAGCACGGTGGCTGACCTCCAACAAAAAATCGGTTTTGAAGAAAATCAGACTCTCGCCCTTCTGCAAGAGCTTGTGCAGGATAACCAGATAATTGTGCTAAAGCCAGATCCTAATCCGCAAAAAAGCTTAATCATCACGAAGTCCAACTGGGATAAGTTGGAACAAACGATATTGCAAACTTTGGAGGCTTATCACCAAGCCCATCCGCTCCACCTTGGGGTGGCACGAGAAGCCTTGCGCAGTCAGCTCAATCTCCCCCAAGCTGCCTTTGACGCAGTGTTGATCCGGCTCTTGAACAATAACCGGATTGAGGAGCACGGTCCGCTGGTTGCCAAGGCTGGCTATACCATCAGCTTTACGCCTGCACAGCAAGCGCAAGCAGCCATACTTCTCGAAAAATTCAAAGCTTCGCCCTACACCCCTCCAGACGTTTCAGAATCTAAGGCAATTGTCGGCGAGGATTTACTCCAAGGGATGATCGCCCATCAAGATCTCATCCAGGTCTCGGATCAAATCCTCTTCACGCCCGCTGCTCTGGAGGATATGACCTCTTGGGTGAAAGCTCATTTGCAGGAACATGATACATTGATGCTCTCTGAGTTTCGCGATCACTTTCAAACCAGCCGTAAGTTTGCTGTAGCGGTCTTAGAGTATCTGGATGCAAAAGGCATCACCAGGCGTAAAGGTGACACAAGAGTGCTAAATCAGATAAAATAAAGATATAAAAAAATATTTTAGAATAGGAGAGAAACATGACTTGGAAAATATTGATCACCGACGGCATAGAAAGCGCTGGCAAAGAAATCCTCACAAAAGAATGCATCGTGGATGATAAGAAAGGTATCGAAGCAGCTGAGTTGCTGCAGATCATCCCGGAATATGATGCAGTCATCATCCGCGGACGTACCAAAATGACTGCTGAAGTCATTGCTGCCGCGAAAAACCTGAAAGTTATCGGGCGAATGGGCGTCGGTGTGGACAATATTGACCTCAAGGAAGCCCAAGCCCACCAGATTTCTGTAGTTAACGCTGCGGTTGCCACCACCCAAGCAGTTGCTGAATTAACATTAGGTTTCATGTTCGCACTCGTACGCGAAATCCCCCGCGCGGATGCGAGTATGAAGGCTGGTCAGTGGCTCAAGAAGGAATTCAACGGCACGGAACTTTTTGGGAAAACCCTCGGGATTATCGGCTTTGGTAATATCGGCTCAACCGTTGGAAAATACGCCCAAGCTCTGGGAATGGATGTCTTAGCATTCGACCCTTTCCGAGATCAAGCTAATATCATTGCCCAAGGTGCCGAATGTGTAAGCTTCGATGAACTCCTAAGCCGTTCGGATATTATCAGCATCCATGCGCCCTACAAAGAGCAAAATCATCACTTTATCAGTGATGAAGCTTTTGCCAAGATGAAAGATGGCGTCTTTCTGGTAGATGCTGCACGTGGCGGGCTTGTGGACGAAGAGGCTCTGTTGCGCGCACTAGAAAACGGCAAGGTCCGCGGTGCAGCACTGGATGTGTACGAGAAGGAACCCCCAATTAATTGGGACTTAGTGAAGCACCCCAAGGTCATTGCCACCCCTCATATTGGCGCCCAGACTAAAGAAGCCCAATGCCGTGCTGCAGTCGATATTTCCACTGAAGTGCTGAATGCACTCAATGGTAAACCGCTTCGTTGGAAAATTTGCTAATAACTCATTGGGATAATCATGAGCACAGAAGAAAAA
>DNSH01000032.1 GCA_003499715.1 Candidatus Mesolinea sp.
GTTTGAAAAAGAGTATTTATAATTATTTTTTATCGGGTGGTTAGCTCAGTTGGTTAGAGCGTTGCGTTGACATCGCAAAGGTCGTAGGTTCGAGTCCTATACCACCCATTGGAATTCGATTTCCAGGCGCCCATTAATAGGAATAAAAAGCGCTCTAATTTCTCAAGGTGTAAATTTGGCAGCCATTTCTAATTCTTAGGAATAGGTGTAAGTCCTACCACTTATCCAATTGATTTGAATATTTTATTGAGTAATTAATTGAACATAACCGGAAAGATAGGATTAAAAATTAATTAATTTAGGAGGTAGATGGAAAAAATACTTAAGATATCTATAGTTTCTGTCGTTTGTTAAATGTTTAAAAATTTTAGGAGAAGAGATGAAAAAAACAACAGTATTCGTATTTAGCCTTTTGATCCTGCTTAGCATGTTATTATCAGCATGCGGCGGATCGGCAACCGCTACAGAAGCGCCTATCGCAGAAGAAACGAAAACAGAAGCACCCATCGCTGAAGAAACTGAAACTGAGGTGCCTGCGGAGACGGAAATCCCTGTCAGCCAAAAAGACACATTCATCTTTGGGCGCGGTGGCGATTCTGTCCAACTGGATCCAATCCTCGTTACCGATGGAGAATCTTTCCGCGTTACTGGGCAGATTTTGGATTCCTTGTATAAATTTGAGCAGGGGACGACCAATCCCGTTCCAGCTTTAGCGGAATGCACTCCGAATGAAAATGCCAGTGTCTGGACATGCAAATTGCGCGAAGGCGTCAAATTCCACGATGGAACGGATTTCAATGCCGATGCAGTTATCTTTAACTTTGAGCGCTGGCGCTTTACGGATCATCCGTTTCATTTCCCCAGCCAAGTATTTGAATATTATGAGGCTATGTGGGGTGGATTTGATGAAAATAGTAAAATCACCGCTGTAAACAAAATTGACGATATGACCGTTGAATTCGTGCTCAGCGAACCAATGGCTCCATTCTTAGCAAATCTGGCAATGGACTCATTTGCTATTTCGAGCCCGACCGCGATCCAAGCCGCTGGTGAGGCTTATGGCACTCCTACGGTTGGTGCAGTCGGCACCGGTCCCTACAAGTTTGTTTCATGGCAAGAAGGCACCGAGATCAAATTGGTTGCGAATGAGGATTACTGGGGAGAAAAACCCAAGGTCAAAAACGTCATTGTGCGGGTGATTCCCGATGACTCGGCACGCTTCTTAGCTCTCCAAGCTGGTGATATTGATGCGCTTGAACAAGCAGTCGTTGAGGATTTGAATACTGCAGAAAATGATCCCAATTTGCAAGTGCTAACCCGCCCAGCACTCAATACGAGCTATATTGCCTTTAACTTCAAGATTCAAGAGTTCCGCGATATTCGTGTCCGCAAAGCTGTTGCACATGCTATCGATAAGCAAGGTTTGATTTCCAACTTCTTTGGGAAATATGGAACTGTAGCGACTAACTTCTTACCGCCACTTTTACTCGGCCATAACCCGGATATAGAGGATTGGACTTATGACCCCGAACTCTCGAAATCCTTGCTGGCTGAAGCTGGCTTCCCGGATGGCTTGAGCGAAGTAACAATTGCGGAAGATGTGATGGATGCAGATGGAAATGTGGTCTATACTGCTGGGCAAAAGATCCCCTTGCGGCTCTATTACATGCCTGTGACGCGCTTCTACTTCCCAGCTCCAAAGGAAATTGGTGAAGCCATGGCAGCGAACCTTAATGCTGCTGGCATCAAGGTTGAACTTTACCTAGAAGGCGACTGGCCGACCTACTTAGGCGCACGGCGAAACGGTCTTCTCATGGGTCTTTATATGCTCGGCTGGGGTGGCGATAACGGCGACCCTGACAACTTCCTTGGTTACTTCTTTGGGAACGCACAGGAACCTGTAAAGATGGAAGGCTGGTACCAGAATAAGGAGTTGGCAGACTTGCTTGATTTGGCAGTAACCTTGCCTGACCCTGAAGCCCGCGCCGAGCTATATCGGCAGGCTGAGCAGATTTTGCACGATGAAGTTGCCCGAATTTGGCTTGGTCACAATAACACCCCGCTGATTCTTTCAGCCAAGGTGCAAGGTTATGTTCCACAGCCAGTTGGCGCTGAAAATTTCGAATATGTATTCTTCTCGGAATAATTATGCGTGGTGAGGCGTCAACCTATAAAAATTAGCTAAATTGGATGAGGGGCGGTCTTGCACCGCCTCTCATTCATAGTATCTTCTAAGCGAGGTAACTTTGGGTAAATACATACTCAAACGGCTCATATCAGTAATCCCTACATTGATTGGGGTGACACTGATTATCTTTCTGTTCCAGCGCTTGATTCCAGGCGACCCCGCTGTAGCGATGTTGGGTGAACATGCTTCTGAGGAAAATGTTGCCCGCATTCGTGAGCAATTTGGCTTAGACAAACCACCTTTTTTGAATCGTGATGCTTTGGTTGAAGGAGATTTGGCTGGCTTTTTTGATAGCCAGTATGTTCGCTACTTTGAACGGTTGCTCCATTTCGATCTTGGTGATTCGATTCACAGGCGCATTCCTGTGGTAGATACCATAAAGGAGCGCTTCCCGGCTACCATTGAATTGGCATTATTAGCTATGTTGATTGCCTTAATTGTTGGCATCCCGATCGGAATTTTATCTGCGGCAAGGCGCAATTCTTTTATTGACGGCGTGACCAGAATTGGTTCACTCATTGGCGTCTCCATCCCAATCTTTTGGCTGGGAATTATGGAAATCATGTTCTTTTCTGTAATGCTTAAATGGCTCCCTTCTGGAGGAAGACTTAGCCCTGGGATGACGATCGAACCGGTGACAAATTTGCTTCTCCTAGATGCTTTGCTTACCGGGAATGGACCTGGTTTCTGGGATGCACTCAAGCACATCATCATGCCTGCAATTGCTTTAGCGACAATTCCGACGGCTATCATTACCCGGATGACCCGTTCGAGTATGTTAGACGTTTTGCAAGAGGATTACATTCGCACAGCCTCAGCGAAAGGATTGGGCGAACGGGTGGTGCTCTTCCGGCATGCGCTTAAAAATGCTTTCTTACCCGTGATTACTATCATCGGCATTCAAATTGGCTCCTTATTAGCTGGCGGCGTGCTGACGGAAACGATATTCTCATGGCCTGGCATCGGCAAATGGGTCTACGACTCGATTTTAGGTAGGGATTACCCCATTGTGCAAGGGGTTACATTATTGATTGCAATTGTGTTTTTGCTGGTGAACTTACTCGTGGATATCTCATACGCAATCTTAGATCCGCGTATTACTTATGAATGAGGGCGGCAAAATGACAGAGCTTATCTCAGAAGATCAATTGCTAACAGAATTCGCAGTCCGCGAACATCGTTCACTCTGGTTAGACGCCTGGCGGCGCCTCATTTCGAATCGCACCGCCATGCTAGGCTTAGCGATTGTGGCGATTTTTTTGCTCACAGCTATCGGTGCACACTTTTTTTGGGAGTATGATCCAACCGTTGACCTCGACTACAATGCAAAGCTTTTAGCTCCCACAATAGTAAGAAGCGACCAAAGTGAAAAGATTCACCTTTTTGGAACTGACAAGCTTGGGAGGGATATTTTCCGCCGTGTGGTGCATGGGGGTTGGAACTCGCTCCGCGTTGGGATCATTGCCGTGAGTATTTCACTCATTGTTGGGGGGATTTTAGGCTTGCTCGCCGGTTTTTTTGAGAGCACTGACTTAAATGGGGTCGAACAAGCTGTGCTGACTTCGCTTTTGGGGCTTGGCTGCGGTGCACTACCCGCTTGGATCGCCAACCAGCCCTTCCAAGCGTTATTGTTCATGCTATTAGGTTTAGGCTCAGCCCTAATGAGTACATTTATGGCTCACCGTCAGAACTTAAGGAAAGTTTTGTTTGGTGTAATTGGCATGGCATTGGGAGGGTTACCGGGCTTGATGGTTGCGCCGCTCGTAGGATTGGTTTGCGCTGTGGTTGGCTTTGGAATCGGCATCATATTGGCGAAACCAATTAGCGGAAAAGCTTTTTCTAGTTTTACCATGCGGGTGATGGATATCATTTTATCCTTCCCCAGCTATTTGTTAGCTATTGCCATTGTGGCATTCCTTGGGCCTGGACTTGAAAAGGGCATGATCGCGATAGGGTTCGTAGGGATTCCGGTCTATGCGCGCTTGGCACGTTCCGCTGTGCTTTCGGTGAGCCAAAAAGAGTACGTCTTAGCCTCGCAGTCCATTGGTGAATCACATGGGCGGATTCTTTTTCGTCACATTGTGCCGAATATCCTCTCTCCGATCATTGTGCAAGCGACGATGGGTTTGGCTGATGCGATCCTCTCTGCGGCAGCGCTTGGCTTCTTAGGTTTGGGAGCCGTACCGCCTATTCCCGAATGGGGTGCGATGCTGGGCGATAGTTATAAGTACCTTTCCAGCGGAGCATGGTGGGCAGTACTTTTCCCCGGTTTGGCGATTATGTTTAGCGTTTTAGGTTTCAATTTACTTGGGGATGGGCTGAGAGATGCCTTAGACCCGAAGATGAGGCTGTAAAATGGATATGAACAGTTCAGCCCAACAAAATAACAATTTGCCCCTGCTTCGAATATCTAATTTGCAAACCCGGTTTCATACACAGGATGGCGTAGTGCATGCCGTCAATGGGATTTCTTACAGCTTAGATTCAGGTGAAATTTTAGGCGTGGTCGGGGAAAGTGGCTGCGGTAAAAGCGTCCATGCACTTTCGATTATGCGCCTGATCCAAATCCCACCGGGCGAAATTGCAGATGGTGAAATTTGGTTTGAGGGGCGGGATCTCCTGAAACTCAGTGAAAATGAGATGCGCCGGCTGCGTGGACGGGATATTGCG
>DNSH01000073.1 GCA_003499715.1 Candidatus Mesolinea sp.
TCCATCGGGTACAATCCTTAAAAGACTAAAGAGATTGTTTCTGATGAGTATAAGCGAATTTGCCATTCCCTTCCGCTATAAAACTGATAGATCTACCCCAGGGCGTTGGATAGTCTCGCACGCTATTCACCATTGGTTTATCTTCCTCATTGCGGTAATTGGAACAATCGGAAATGCTGCTTTAGCTTCTTTGCCTGCGGTCCAATTTGGCGTCGTTTTTAGCACACTGACCGGCGGCTCTCCAAACCTAGAAGTGATTCATCGGTCCGTTCTAATCATCTTGATTTCGCAGGTTGCTCGCGGGGTGCTCCAATTTGGACGAAATTTTGGCTTTGAAGTGCTCGCCCAGCGAATGGAAAGAGATGTAAGGGATGAGTTTTATATTGCTTTGCTTGGCAAGAGTATGACCTTCCATTCCCTGCAATCTGTGGGGGATTTGATGGCGCGTGCTACGAACGACATCCGCGAGGTTAACTTCCTCTTCAGCCCTGGGATCAACATGGTATTGGGTTCTGTCAACTTCCTCTTTATCCCCCTCGTGATAGGCGCGCAAATCAACCCCGCCCTCTTAATTGCTCCTTCCGTATTTATTGTGGCTTATTTTGCTTACATCGTTCATTATCTGAAAATCTTGCAGCCTATCACCAGCAAAGTTCGGAGTACCTTTGGCATCATGAACAGCCGCTTAGCTGAAGCTATTGATGGCGTAGAAACTGTAAAAGCTGCGGCGCAAGAAGAAAACGAAATCGAGCTCTTCCGGCAGAATATCAAAGCCTATCGCGATGCCTCTGTTGAACAAGGCGATGTTGAAGCGCGGTTTATCCCGCTCCTCATGCTCGCGCTCACTTTAGGCTTTGGCTTATTGCATGCATTGTTTCTTTTCGAGGCGGGCACAATCCCGCTCGCAAATGTTATTTCATATTTCAGCGCGCTCTCACTCTTGGGCTTCCCCACGAATACCTCAATCCATTCATATTCACAAATTTCTCTGGGCATCGCCAGCGCCAGACGTCTGCTCGCGGTAATGAATGCGGAAAACAACTTGGATCAAAATGAAAGCGGCTACGCAAAAACCATGCGCGGCGAAGTGGTCTTTAAGAACGTGAGTTTTCCCTACGAGGGGCATAAATCAGCGTTACAGGATATTAGCTTCCAAGTTCACCCTGGGCAGACTGTTGCCATCGTTGGTCAAACCGGATCCGGAAAGACCACTCTCGTGCGCTTGATTAATCGTACCTATGATCCTAAACAAGGGCAAGTGCTCATCGATGGGGTTGACCTGCGCGCTTGGAAGTTAGATGCCTTGCGCAGTCAAATTTCAATCATTGAACAGGATATATTCCTATTCTCCAAATCTATCTATGACAACATTGCTTTCGGCAAACCCGGTGCCACCCGTGAAGAGGTTATCGAGGCTGCCAAAAGCGCTCAGGCACACGAATTTATCATGGATTTGGAGAATGGTTACGATACCATCATTGGCGAACGGGGCACAACGCTTTCTGGAGGTCAACGGCAACGTATCGCCTTAGCACGCGCCTTTTTAACAGACCCCAAAATCCTAATTCTGGATGATTCCACCAGTGCCATCGATAGCAAAACTGAAGATGAGATTCAGAAAGCGATCAAAATTGCTTCTGAAGGGCGAACAACTTTTATTATCACGCACCGCCTTTCCCAAATTCGCTGGTCAGATCTCATTATTGTGATGCGCAAAGGCAAGATTTCTGAAATCGGCACGCATGAGGAATTAATGCAGACTTCGCGTGCTTATCGCAATCTTTTTATCGAGGATTAACGATTCATGGCATTTTATGCAGGTTTGGATAGCGAAACATACGATCGGCAATATAGCAATAAAGCCTTGCTCAGCCGTATCTGGAGCTATGCCCGTGTATATAAGAAACAGATTATCGTCATCCTCATTGCGATTTTCTTGCAAGGCAGCATCGGCGCACTCCCTCCACTGCTCATCTCTAAGGTCCTGGATCAGGGGATTGCCGGTGTTCCAGATCGCTCCGTTTTCTACTTACTGGCTGGCTTGGTCATCATTGTGGAAGTGCTGGGCTTTGTCTTCTACTACATCAACCACCGTCTCTTAGCGCGCGTGATCGCTGATGTTAACCGTGACCTTTCCACAGACGCTTTTGCAGCATCAATGCGCCAAGATATGGCATTCCATGACCATTACTCCTCTGGCAGGATCCTTTCGCGTATTACCACCGATACGCGCGATTTCTCAACCTTTATCACGATCACCATGGACGTTGCCAACAACGCCCTGCAATCACTCATCACAGCCATTATTTTGCTCAATACCCAATGGCGTTTAGCTGTTACCCTTTTTATGATTGTCCCCGTGGTCATCATCATCGTCTCGTTTTATCGCAGTTTAGCCCGCCGATTCACGCGCCAGGGTATGCGCGCAATGGCAAACGTGAATGCCACGATTAAAGAGACCATCAGCGGTATAGCCATTGCAAAAAACTTCCGCCAAGAAGAAAGCATCTATCGAGATTTCAAACAAACCAATGATGTCTCGTATGAGATGAACGTCAAGCGAGGCATGATTTTATCGGTTGTGTTCCCGACGACGCGTGCCTTAGGCGGGATCGCCACTGCCGTTATAGTTTATACGGGCTCAAATTCTGTAATTGCAGGCTTGATTAGTGCCGGCGCTTGGTATATGTTCGTGCTCAGCATTGACCGCTTTTTGCAGCCTGTCATGGCTCTCACTTCTTACTGGACCCAGGTGCAAACTGGGCTTTCCGCAGCTGAGCGCATTTTTGCTTTGATTGATGCCGAGCATACCGTCATCCAGACAGGAAACTACATCCCCACACAGGTGCGTGGGAAAATCGACTTTAATAAGCTCACGTTTAGATATAACACCGGCAAAGAAGTACTCAAAGATTTTGATCTCCATATTCAAGAAGGTGAAAACGTTGCTATCGTTGGGCATACAGGCGCGGGGAAATCTTCCATCGCGCGGCTGATTGCGCGTTTCTACGAATTCCAAAGTGGGGAGTTGCTCATCGACGATCGTGATATCCGTTCTTACAATCTGCGCGCTTTGCGTCAGCACATGGGTTTGGTCACACAGGTACCCTTCCTTTTTGAGGGAACAGTAGAGGAAAACATTCGATTCTCTCAGCCAGAAATTACCCGAGAAGAAATATTAGCTTTAGCTTACCAAATTGGGGATGGGGAATGGTTAGAGACCTTTGGGGAAGGCTTGGATACTCTCGTTGGAGAAAGGGGCGCACAAATTTCCATGGGGCAGCGTCAACTGGTAGCCCTGATGCGTGTTCTGGCGCAAAAACCTTCTGTTTTTATTCTAGACGAAGCCACCGCCAGCATCGACCCCTTCACCGAGAAGCAAATCCAAACAGCGTTAAACCTCATCCTCAAACAATCGACTAGTGTCCTCATCGCCCATCGGCTCTCGACCGTACAGTCTGCAGACCGCATTATCGTATTGGACGAGGGCGTCATCCTCGAGGAGGGCAATCACGAACAGCTGCTCAAGAGCGGTGGTTATTATGCCGACCTTTACAATACTTACTTCCGTCATCAAAGCTTGGAATATGTGGAAAAAGCAGGTCAAATCTTTCATTCCAAGCAAAATAAGATTTCCTCCAGCCAAGACAAAGCTGCTGCTTGACTTTAATTTCTATCTTGCTAAAATTAATTTGCGAAAACTATGCGAGGCAAGTTGTAGAAAAGTTCTCGCTCAGATGAAGTGATTGAACTTACTGCTGAGAATGCAAATGCCGTTATTGATGACCATCATAAAGCAGCTATACTTTATGATAACTATAAAAAAGGAGCTAATATGAATTTCCCTAAAGATCTAAAATACGCAAAAACCGATGAATGGGTAAAAGTTGAAGGCGA